>BTID01000042.1:0-12864 GCA_036245275.1 Termitinemataceae bacterium | reverse complement strand
GCTAATGAAGCAAAACTTTTTGTTGATTTTCTTGCCTCAAAAGAAGGTTTAGATATTTTCGGCAAATATGGTTTTGCAGCAAACAAGTAAAGTATAAATCCCCGCCGCAGAATACCATGCCAACAGATACTTGTTGTGCTGAATGTTGATTTATTATATATTTAATCAAACGAACAATGATTAAAACATGGTCAACTGAGTATAAGAACGAAGAGCGCATATTGCGTCCTTGCGATCTGTGCGGCGGTGTATATTTTAAAAAACACTTTTTCTGCGAGGGCTGGGAGTACATAAAATGTACGAAATGCGGTCTTGTACAGGTAAACCCTCAGCCTATAGAACCGCAGGTACATCAACGCTACGATAAATCATATTTAGATTATGAACTTGCAAACGAAAAAGCTTTTTTGGATCTTGCGTTAAAATCACTTGATGATGCCGGTATTGATGATATAAAAAAAATTGTTACTGACGATCCGGCTTTGGGTGCTTCAGTTTTGGATATAGGCTGTGCAACCGGCGCACTTCTTGAACATTTACGCGATGCCTCTTGGGAAGTAAAAGGCATAGAAATATCTAAGCCGGAGGCAGAATATGCGTGCAACACACGCGGTCTTGATGTTTCGTATTTACCGTTGCAGGAAAAAAAGTTCCCCAGCGAATCTTTTTCTGTTGTTATCGCATCACACCTTATTGAACACCTTAACAGTCCTGCAGCCTTTGTAAAAGAGGTGTTGCGGATTTTAAAACCCGGCGGATTTTTTATAGTTATTACGCCTAACATAGACAGCTTTCAGGCAAAACTATTTGGTGCACAATGGCGTTCAGCAATCTTTGATCATCTTTTTTTATTTTCCAAAAGAACACTCTGTGCTTTATTAAAAGAATTTTTCATTATAGAAAAAATTTCCACGTGGGGCGGACTTGCAGCAGGTTATGCACCGCGCCCCATAAAAAATATTTTTGATAAAGCTGCAAAACATTTTGACTTTGGTGATGTTATGTTGGTGCGGGCGCATAAGATCTAAAATATGTTTAGATCTTATGATAAAAACAAATCTTGGTTTTTTAAATATTCCTGCGCATTAAAACTATCATGTATAGGAGCTAGGGAAGCATTGGATACAATATTGCGCAGAACACGTGCCGATAATTCCTGCGAAGAAACAATTTTTAAATTTGGAAGAATCGCAGGAATTGACGGCGGAAAATAAATCGTATCGGTAACAATAATATTATTTAGAATTTGCTGCTTACAAAGTTCTGCAAGTTTTTGTGCAGCTTGACCGGAAAACGGTGCATGCACAGCTACAATATTTATTTCTTTTGGATTCATTTTTACAAGCGCGTTTATCAAACTTATCATAGAGCCGCCTGTGTCTATCATATCATCAACTATCCACAAAACTTTACCTTCCAGCGGCTCTGCAGACAAAATATTTATTGACTCTACAGTGTTGGTCTTTGAATAATCACGCTGTTTATGAGCGATTACAAGCGGCGATCCAAAGGCATTTGCAAAACGCCGTGTAAGTTTTTCGCCGCCGGCATCAACAGAACAAAATGCCCAAGTTTTGCGCACTACATTTTCCAAGGTTTCTAAATCTTTTATATAGTTATCGCACAAATATTTTTTTAATAATGTTAGCACAGGAATATCATCCAAAAGACACAGCGCAGGATCAAGCATCGCTTTTGATTTATCTGAGTGTAACTGGTATGTTACAATATGTGATGTTCCTAAACTTACCAATGTTTTAAAATGAACCCAAAGACCCACTGAGTTGCGGGATAAAGGGCGGTCGGAGCGTGCACATGAAACATAAGGTTCAAAAACAATTATATTTTCGCAGCGGGATCTTTTTAATGCATCTATAGTTTGATATAACTGTATTTTTGCTTCGTTTACATCCAAACCCGCCTCGTTACGTGCACTGGAAGAAAATACAATTACATCTTTACCGCGAATTGATGTCGTTACTTCCACTTCCATTTCGCCATCTGCAAAACGCTTGACTAAAATACTGTCTATAGCATCAATATTTTTTAATGATATGCTATCGTACTTTGTCAGGTATGAGAGTACACCTGCAGCATAACTACGCAATGTTTCTGTTGCTGTAACAACGAATTCTTGTTTCATTTTTTCCCCGTACTATTGTATTTTTATTCTGCCCACAATCTGGCAAGCTCTATAACAATTTTACATGCCGCAAGCATATCAGGAACACTAACCCATTCATCTCTGCTGTGAAAATTTCTGCCGCCTGTAAAAATATTCGGCGTAGGAATTCCAAGCTCTGTTAGACGTGAGCCGTCTGTGCCGCCGCGTATGGGTTTAAAAATATAATTGACACCGCAGTTTGATGCCGCCTTTTTTAATTTTTCGATTACTTCCGGCGTTTCGTCAATTTTTTCTTTCATATTGACGTAGCTTGATTTTGTTTCGACAGTAACTTTACCGCCGTTAAATTGCGCTTCGACTGCGCGGGCAAAGTCATCCAGTGCTTTAACACGGCGCTCTATTCCTGCTTTGTTAAAATCGCGAAGGATCATACTAAGTGTTGCTTCTTCGTGATTCCCGCTTATTTCCATAAGACTCCAATACCCATAGTATCCGTCTGTTGATTCAGGGCTTTCGCTGCGCGGCAACATTGCTGCGTAAGTTGATGCCATCAGTGCGGCATTTACCAAAACACCGCGTGCCGCACCCGGGTGAATTGCATGACCGTGAAAAAAAATCCGTGCGCTGAACGCATTAAAACATTCTGTTTCAAATTCACCCAATGCGCCGCCGTCTAATGTATAACAAACCTTAGCGGAAATTTTTTCAAGCGGAATAAGCGGCAATCCCTTACCTGTTTCTTCATCAGGTGTAAAAATAATTTCGATTCGTCCGTGTTCAATTTCAGGATGAGCAACAAGATATGCAGCCGCACTCATAATTTCTGCAATACCCGCTTTGTCATCTGCACCTAAAAGTGTGTTACCGTCTGTCCGTATTATGCCTGTTCGTTTTTCGTAAATTACATGCACATCTTTACCTGAAACATCAGAAGAAGTATCAAGGTGTGCAAGAAAACCAACCGGAACAATATTTTTTTTTGTAGTTCCCGGAATCTTTGCTACGACGTAACAGTTTTCTGTTAACAGTACATTTTTTATACCGATAGCTTCCAGCTCTGTTACAAGCAATTTAGCAAGCTCCCATTGCCCTTCTGAGGTTGGTGTTACATCAATATTAGGATCACTGGTTGTACAAATTGATACATAGCGCAAAAAGCGCTCTACAATTTCTGATCTAACTGCATGTTCATTTTGTAAATTTAAAGACATTTTTTATTTTATTAACTATACCACTTTCATATAAGACTAGTCAATCAAACTTAGCGCATACTGCAGAAAATCTTAATCAGAAAAACTTATCAAAGAAACTTAATTGTAAATTTAACTTTTTTATTTTATTATAAAAACTATGAATGATTTATTTAACAGTAATATATCTGTTATGCAAGATATATTTCCCAATCTTGCAGCACAACTTTCTGCGGATATGTCCGGCTGCAAAAATATTGAAGTGCGCGAAACAGCCGTAGGCAGCCCTACACTTATTGTTGACGGCATAACCATTCATTCACAACGCGATCCGCTAAAAGAGGCTGAACGTCTTGTGCAGTCGGCATTGAACGACAGCATCGATAAAAATTCTAAAAACGATAAAACAGATGATGCTATTATTTTTTTAGGATTGGGTTTAGCATATTCAGTTATTGCATCAGAAAAACTGTTAGGCGAAAACAAAAAAAATATTTTTATTATTGTAGAAAAAAATATTGATATTTTAAAAATTGCGCTGCAGACGGTAGACATAACAAATGTGCTCTCCAAAAGACCTGTGATTTTTATGATAGGCGGTAAGAGTGAAGGAATAATCGCCGCATTAAGTGCAGTAAAAAAAGTCCGCACTGTAATTAAAAATATCAGCTTAATCAATTTAGACAAAGAATGGTATAACGGCATAGAAAAAAACATACAAACATGGATGGCAAAAGAATCTATCAATAATGCAGGGTTAATACGTTTTGGAAAACGCTGGATAAAAAACACAGCAAGTAATTTATCAATGTTTTACAGCACACCAGGTGTAACAGCGTTGCAAGGCAAATTTAATTTTCCGGTTTTATTGCTTGCCGCAGGTCCTTCGTTAGATGATATTGCTCCATACTTAGAAGATTTAAAAAAACGTTTTGTTATTGTTGCCGTTGATACCGCATTGCGTTTTTTAAAAAACAATAATGTATGCGCAGATTTTGTGATCACAGTAGATCCTCAATACTGGAATTGCAGGCATTTAGACCGTGTTTTGACTGAACAAAGTGTGCTTATCGCGGAAAGTGCTGTTTATCCGCAAACCTTACGCTTACGCAAAGCCTCTGGTGTTGCCTCGCTTTTTTTGTTCAGCACTGTTTTCCCGTTATGGAAATATTTTGAAGATCGTATAGAAAAAAAAGGAAGGCTTGCAGCAGGCGGATCTGTTGCAACTTCTGCATTGGATTTTGCAATGTCATTAAACCCTACGGCACGAACAATAACCGCAGGCTTAGATTTGAGTTTTCCGGATTTTAAGACACATTACAAAGGAGCATTGTTTGAGGAGAAAGCAATCTCCTGTGCAAACAGGTTATCTCCTGCGCAAACAAAATCTTTTTTATCGCTGCGGTCTGCAGCGCCATTTTATGCAAAATCTGCAAACGGCGGCAATGTGCTTACAGACAAACGGATGTCTTTATACGCAGCATGGTTTGAAAATAAAATTGCAGAATATCAAAACCATAATACTGCATCTGTTTATGATCTAACCGGCAAAGGATTATTTATACAGGGTATGCAGCAAATAACAATAGATAAAGTTTTAAAACTTTCAAACATCCGCAGCAAAATAGAAAAGCAAAAAGAAAAAATATTTTTTGAAATTAAAGAATGTTGTGCAAATGATCAAAAAAAACAAAAAGAAAAATTTACAAGATCACTTAACACATTAAAAAAAGAGTTATATGAATTAAAAATATCACCGGAGAAAAAAAATTCAGCAACCGAAATTATTTTTTTTCGCTTGGGTAAGGAAACAGACAAACAAAAAATAGCCGCAGAAGCGGATTTTATTTTGGAATGTTTAGCTAAGGACGCGTAGACAGGACGCGTAGACAATGTTTTCAAAAAGTTGCACAATTTCTATATGAAGTTAATATGTCTTGACTTGGAAGGTGTATTGGTTCCTGAAATTTGGATTGCTTTCTCTAAAGCGGTCGGCATACCTCTGCTGCAGCGGACAACGCGGGACGAGCCTGATTATGATAAACTAATGCAATTCCGATTGGATATTCTTTCCAAAAATAATTTAAAATTGCCGGACATACAAAAAGTAATTGCCGGTTTAGATCCGCTTCCCGGAGCTGTTGAATTTACAAAAAGCCTGCGCGCTAAAACGCAATTGATAATTTTATCCGACACATTCGAAGAATTCGCAAAGCCTCTAATGGAAAAATTAAATAACCCTACAATATTTTGCAACAATCTTTTAGTAAAAGAAGACGGCACAATAATCGGTTGGAAGTTGCGTCAGCAAAACGGCAAAAAAGAAGCTGTCTGTAATTTAAAAGCATGTAATATTTCGGTGTTTGCCGCAGGAGATTCATTTAACGATCTTGCGATGATACAAATTGCAGATAGCGGCTGTCTTTTTTGCGCACCGGATTCAATAAGACAATCATATCCCCAAATATTCTGTGCCTATGATTATGAAAGCCTTACTGCACAAATCGATAAATTCCTAACAAAAAGATGCACCCCACCCTTTGGGGTGTAACAATTTTTAATGGCACATTTAAAGAATTTTAACACGGAGGCACACAGAGGAACACAGAGGGGAAGATGAGGAATAAAAATCCCCGCCGCAGAGCGGCGGTGTATTTTTGTTCTCCCGGAGAATTGCACTGCGGGTTTAATACCCTCTGTTACGCCCCAGAGGGGCGGGGTATTAAACCCTACGGCACGAATAAGAATTTAATAATTTTTTGTTCTTCCTCCGAATTCTCTCTGTGTACCTCCTGTACCTCCGTGTTAAATTTGCCTTAGCAATTTGCCATTATTTTTTGTTGCAGTTTCAATCTTGCTATTTTTAAGTTGTTGCTGTTATAATTAAAAAATTAAATCATGATATTAGATGATATAACAGAATCTACAAAAGTACGGCTTAAACAAAAACGTGCTGCAGTGCCTTTTAAAAACATTCGCTCAGATGCTGATACAATGGCAAAAAAAATTTCTTCTGCGTCTTGCAGCTTTGAAAGTGCTTTGAGCCGCGGCCGTTTGCAATGTGCAAACAGTTCAGCTAACAAAGAAATATCTTTTATTTGCGAAGTAAAAAAAGCATCGCCTTCTAAAGGCATTATTGTAGAAGATTTTCCGTATTTGCAAATTGCAAAAGATTATAAAGAAGCAGGAGCTGCTGCAATTTCTGTTTTAACAGAGAGCGATTTTTTTAAAGGTTCGCCGGATTATTTAAAAGAGATTGCTAATAAGATTGAACTTCCTGTTTTATGCAAAGATTTTATTATCGATCCGTATCAAATTTATGAAGCAAAAACTTTAGGTGCCGCTGCTGTACTTTTAATTTGTACATTGTTAGACGATAATCAGTTGCGTGATTTTTTAGATATTACACACAGTTTAAAAATGTCTGCTCTTGTAGAGACGCATAACGAATCTGAAGTAGAAAAAGCACTTTGCGCAAATGCAAAAATTATCGGCGTAAACAACAGGGACCTTACAACATTTAATGTTGATCTTAGAACATCCTTGCGTCTTAGAAAAATTATTCCCAATGATAAAGTCTTTGTCGCAGAAAGCGGCATAAGCACTGCAGAAGAAGTAAAGATAATCCATGATATTGGTGCCGATGCAATTCTTATCGGCGAAGCTATGATGAAGTCTTATGACAAAAAATTATACCTAAAGCAGCTTAGAAGTCTTTTATAGGCACACATATGAATAAAGAAAAATGCCGTTTCTTTGAATGCAATTTACATGCGTTATCTGCAATCGATTCTAAACTTTGCACACGGCTGTCTTCTGCAAAAACTACACTGGAACATTATAAATTCTTGGAAGCGCGGGACGGTAGTTTGATACCTGCTTATGTTGATAAAAGCGGCACGGCACGGCCTATGCATTCGCTAATAGCGCCGGAAAAAGAAGCGCAACGTATTATGACTGCACTTGGTAATGAATCATATATAATTATTTTAGGATTTGGCGCGGCATATACGCTAAGCGCTGCATTACAAAACGAAAAAATAAAATTTGTTCTTGTTATTGATTATGACATAGACGGCTTTTCCGAAATTTTATGCAGCAAAGATTTTTCTGACATTTTTAGTAAAGCAAAAAACACTCCGGAAAAAAAACTTTCAATTTTGATAGACCCATCTGAAAGCGAAATAGAAAAATTTATTTTATATACATACAATCCATGTTTGCACAACGGTATGCGGACAATTCCGCTTAGATCAAAATGTGATTTTGATACAGATCATTTTATACCTGCCGCCTGCGCTATAAAATCTGCACTTAACAAAGTTGCATCGGATTATTCTGTGCAATCGTTTTTTGGTAAACGTTGGTTTTCTAATATCATACGGAATTTATCTGTTGCAGAAAAACAAAACGGTGTTCTACCTCCTGTAAAAAAGGCTGCAATCTGTGCGGCAGGTCCGTCGTTAGATATACAACTGGAAACTATTAAAGACAAGCGCAGTACTTTTTTTCTTATCGCTGCAGATACAAGTTTAGGCACTTTGCTAAATGCTGCAATCGTGCCGGATGCAATAATATCTATCGACTGTCAACATATAAGCTACTACCATTTTGTAGGATATGACATAAAAGACATTCCGTTGTTTTTGGACATTGCCAGTCCGCCGTTGCTGTCAAAACTTTCAAATAAAACATATTTTTTTTTAAGTGCACATCCGTTTTGCGATTATATTGAAAAACATTTTCGTTCCATTCCAAGAATTGATTCTTCAGGCGGTAATGTAACTTATGCCGCGCTTTCTTTGGCGCTTACGTTAGGTGCAAAAGAAATTGAAGTTTACGGTGCAGATTTTTCATATCCATGCGGAAATATCTACACGCGCGGCGCATATTTTTATCCGTACTTTCACCGCAGAAGTTCAAGGCTTGCTCCTACCGAATCGCAGACGGCAGCTTTTTTGTTTAAATCATCTTCGCTTAAATTAAGGAGCGTTGACAATACGGAAAATTGGTACTACGAAACAAAAATGCTGGAAATGTACCGCAGCAGCTTTTCAGAAAAAGCATCTTGCGTTTCTGCAAAAGTTACACCTGCGCAAGGTCTTGGAGCAAAGATATTGATAGATACACTTCAGATCAATCAGTTTGCCGATGTTCACCAATTAAAATTATTTGCTTACGGTAATCTTATAAAAAATGCAGAAGAATTTTTAAAAGACTTTAAAGACAAAATAGAAAACCTTGATAATGATATGATGCAAGAAGATTGGATTCCGCTTTTGCCGGCTGCCGCAGCACTTAAACACAAAAACAAAATCGGAAACTTGAAAGAATTGGCAGAACAGACAAAAATCTTCTGCATAGAAAATATAGAAAAAATATTGTTCGCTCAGTAATGTTTAATACCAGATGCTACGCGACGTAATCGAAGGTATTAAAAAATTTTTACATCTTAAAGTCAGAACCAAGATATACATCGCGGACGGTTTGGTTTGCTAGGATGTTTTCTCTATCGCCGCGGGCAACGATCACGCCGCGGTTTATGATAAATGCATCAGTTGTTATTTCCAATGTATCGCGTACATTGTGATCGGTAATTAGAATTCCAATTCCTTCTTCTGCAAGATGTTTTATAATCTGTTTAATTTCAAAAACAGCGATAGGGTCTATGCCGGCGAATGGTTCGTCTAGCAAGAGAAACTTTGGTTCGATAGCAAGGGCGCGCGCAATTTCTGTTCTGCGCCGCTCGCCGCCTGATAGTGTGTAGCCGAATTGTTTGCGTATACGGTGTATGCCAAAGTCATCAATAAGTTGTTCAAGTTTATCGCGCTTTGCTTTTTTGTTTATGTCTATGCGGCTTTCCAAAATTGCCCAAATGTTTTGTTCTACTGTAAGTTTTCGGAATATCGAAGCTTCCTGCGGTAGATATGCAATGCCCATACGCGCTCTGCGGTACATTGGTCCTGATGTTATACTTATATCGTTTAGTTTTATATCACCGGTTGTAGGTTTGTAAAATCCTACAATCATATAAAATATTGTTGTTTTTCCGGCACCGTTTGGTCCTAATAAACCTGCGACATCACCGCCTTTCATAGAAAAACCTACGCCGCGCACAACTTCTTTTTTGCCGAAATTTTTACGCAAATCCATAACGGTAAGTGTGTTTTGATTTCCTGTTGCGCGTGTGTTTCTGCGTCTGTCTGATCGGTCATTACCTCTGCGCCTGCCTTGATATCCGCTTTCAGTTTTGCCGGTCTGCATAAGATCGGGCACTTCAATTCCATCAAGCCCGTCGGATTCTGTGCTGATGCTTGGCTTTTCGGTATTCGGCATTTCGACTTGCGGTGCATAGGGTATTTGTATTTTTGTTTTTTCAAGAACGTTATCTTTTTTTTGAGAATTAAGATCGATGTTTTCCGGTATTTCAAATTCGTTCCCAGTGATAGGAACAGGAATTTTAAATTCCGGCATGATGTCAGGGTAGTCCTCAGGAAGTTGTATGGGTTCTCCAAATGAATGTTCTGCAAGAAATCCATCGGAAAAAAGATCTTGAATATCAGTAAATTCATTTAACTGCACACTACTCTGTTTAGGCAAACCTGAAACTTTTGCGTCTGCATACAGTATTGTTTCGCATTTATCAAGTAAACCCATTGCTACCCTACTATTCCTGAATACTTCCCGAAACGGCGCCTTCCATTAAAACATCATCTGTTTCTAAATCTACCTGAATATTATCTGCTTTGAATTCATCATTTTTTTTGTATACAACAGGAAATCCGGAAAGGTCCAAAAGCTTGTCCTCACGTCTGTAAACGGCATATTCTGAGCGGCAAACCATATTATTTTTAAAAAGACGTACAGAAATTTGTAAAATAGTTACTTCTGATTTTTCGTCATATTCGATAAAACGTCCGCGCGCAACAACTTCATTTTTTTTATCCTCTAATGTTGAGTTGCCTTCAAGTTTGGCTAGTTTCAATTGTCTGTCGTAAGTCATTCTATCTGTTTTAAAATAAATACCTTTTTGTTCTTCGCGTCCTGTAACAGATCCAAAACATTCTATTAGATTATTATTTTTTCCATGCATTTCTATGCGGTCTGCTTTTAGAATAAGATTATCAGAGTGCACTTCAGCATGCCCTTGTAGTACAGTTATCTCCTTGCCGGTAGCCTTGCCGCCTGTCATCCTGTCTGCTTTAAAACTAAACTTGTCGGCAAAAAGATTATGCGTTAATAAAACAAAAATTATTAAGCACAGAAGAATTTTTTTATTCAGGTGTGCCGCTATCTTGTGTTGTGCTATCTTGTGTTGTGCTTTCATCTGACATCCCCCCATTTTTATCTGCACTTTGATCTGTTTTTGCAGCGGCATCTTTTGAACTAGATTCTTCTTTTTTGTCATCTTCGTCATCTTCACTTACATAAACACCATCAACATCTCTTGAAAAAATAAATGTCTTAGAACGAAGGTCAGAACTAAAACCTTTACCATTGATAATCGTTCCATCAGTCTTTTCAATATTCACCGGTAAATTATCGTCGCCGGATAATGTTTTAGGCTTGTCTTTCCAAGTAAAACTTTCCGTATCAATAGTCATATTTTCACTTTCGACATTTATGTGTATTGAGCCGTTCATCTGGACATTCCCTGTGTCCATTTCGACAAGTGCTTTATCGCCGGAACCTATTGCATCAATTTCGCCGGTGCTTGTATTATACTGCTGAAAGTTAAAGTTTTTCAACTCCATAACATGACGGCTTTCAAAACGGTCGCCTATATCAGCTTCCATACGTGCAACAGGCTGTCCATTTTTAACACGGACATATTCCAGACCTTCCATAGTCATATTCGGTAATTTTGATTCTTCTGCATCGGTCTCGCCGTAATCAAAAGTACACGACGTAACTATGTTCAAAAAGATAACTGAAAAAAATGCACAAGTAAACCATTTTGTAAAACCCATAAAGCTATTATCGGTTTTTTACTGTTGTGAGTTTATGATAGGATGTTTATGATAGGATGCTATCGGGCACACTCTACGCTAGCACCATTTAGTATATCAAGAGCGTGGCGTAAATCGGTAATGATAAATGAAAGGCTTTCTTGCACAGCTTTTTGACTGCCGGGCAGGTTGATAATTAGTGTGCTGCCTCTAATCGCTGCAACAGAACGGCTGAACATTGCACGTTTTGTTATTTTAATACTAAATTGACGCATTGCTTCCGGTATGCCCGGTACAAGACGCTCTGCAACAGCTAACGTTGCCTCCGGCGTTCTGTCGCGTACAGATAAACCTGTGCCGCCTGTGGTTAGTATTAAATCTGCAACATTCGTATCTGCAATTGTTTTTAATTCATGTTCGATAAGAGCTTGTTCATCTGGGAGGATCTTATAGCTTACTACGCCGTAACCATTCTGTGTAACAATTTCTTTTATTGCTGCTGCAGATGTATCTTCGCGCTCCCCTTTTGAACCTTTATCACTTGCCGTAATAATTGCAACGCGGTAGCGCACGGCTTCTTTTATTTCATCACCAACTTTAATGCTGCCGTTATGCAGCACGCGCGCAAAAACACCTTCACGCGGCATAATGCAATCACCCATCACTTTAAATATTTCGCAATGGTTGTGACATTCTTTACCAATTTGTGTAATTTCTAAAAGCACATTTTTGCACAAAAAAAGTGTGCCTACCGGTTTTTGCGCAAGATCAAAACCTTCTACAACCAAGTTTTCGCCAAAAGCCCCGAACTCAACATCGGCACCTTTTGCTCTGAACGCTTCAATTTTTTCCAACGGCAAAAGACTAACCTGTCTGTGCCAATTACCGGCGTGTGCATCACCTTCTATCCCATGGTTAACTCTAAATTCTGCCGCATCCGCACAAGTCTTTTGAGTGCCTTTTTTTTCGCTTGTACAAACTGCAATTATTTTTCCCAAAATAAATATCCTTAGATTTACATAATAGCACATTTAAAGAATTTTAACACAGAGGCACTTTAAAGAATTTTAACACGGAGGAAGTCAAAGAGGAACACAGAGGCACTTTAAAGAATTTTAACACGGAGGCGCACAGAGGAACACAGAGGCAAGATGAGGAATAATAATTTAATAATTTTTTGTTCTTCCTCCGAATTCCCTCCGTGTACCTCCTGTACCTCCGTGTTAAATTCGCCTTAGCAATTCGCCTTAGCAATTTGCCATTATTTTTTGTTGCACCCAATGGCGGGTGCAACAAAAAATAATCTAATCCCCCTTTGCTTTTACATACTCATAAATAGCACCGGCAGTTTTTTCCGCACCCGCAGAGCTGTCGATGCACAACTCGTAATTGCGCATATCTCCCCATGTGTTGCCCGATACGTGCTTGTGGTAGGCGGCACGGGCAGCGTCAGTTTCACGGAGGCTTTTGCTGCCTTCATCTTCGGTATCGCCGTAAACCTGCATCACTTGTTTGAGGCGATACTCATTCGGTGCATAAATGAATACGCGCACCACATTTTTATCGCGCAATATATAATCGGCGGCGCGCCCTACAATCA
>BTID01000041.1:0-13209 GCA_036245275.1 Termitinemataceae bacterium | reverse complement strand
TTTAAATATTCATCTAAAAAATATAGTTTTTGCTGCGGTAAATCACGAACGTTATGTGCAATAATATCAACAATAATTTTTGCAGTTATAATGTTTTTATCGCAAGCACTTGTTATTATTTCGCCTATAGTATGATTTTCAATATAATTCAAAATCTTCGCAGAAATTTCATTACCGGCAGAATCACCTTTCTTGTGTATTTCGTCTATTATTATGCCAACTATATTTGCTTGCTTACTGATATTGCCAGTCATAGAGTCTACAAAAATCGTCTTAATCCATGCCAGTATTTTCCCGCTTGTTCCTGATTCGGCAAGCTCCTTGTCTATGGCTCTATCTATTATGGTTTCTATTTCTGTTTTGCTGCACTCTATAAAGGCTGCAATTTTATTAATAATGCCGGGAAGTTTTTCTTTGATAAAACCAATAATATTTTTTCCAATTATATTATTTGGACTTAAAATATCTTCAATTTTTAAATTTATTTTTTTTGCATCGTTTAATAAGGTATCGATTACGTCTACAAACAAAAGCTGCCCTTCGTTAGAAGTGATCATATTAACAAAACGCGTAAACAATTCATTTGAAACCTGTTTTGAATCTTTTAAAAAATCTGAAGGGCGCATCTTGGCAATTTCATCTGCAACAACTGCAAGCAGGGCATCCGCATCTATTGCATTTAAAATTTCTTCGTAAGCTGTATCAAAATCACTATCTAATTTAGTAAAATCTATTTTTTGTATTACTGTTTTTATGTTTTCTTTAACTTGTTTAATTGTTTTATGAGATACAAGTGTATCAATTTGTTTGCCGCTTAAAAACGTAGACAGTATCCGGTTAATATACGGCTGACTGTTTTCAAGAACAAGAGGTAAATTTGCTTTTATAATATATTCGTACTGTTCTTTTGATATTATGCAGCGCAATTCTTTTTTTGATATTTCGCCTAACAACCCTTGCAATACCGGTTTTTCTATTTTTGCTTTGAGCTCTATTAAATTTTCAACACTTTTTTCTATGCCCGGAATTTCAGATAAATAAATTTCGCCTGAAATATCCGGCAAATATTGCAATAGCAAATCTTCTATCCATTTTTGTAATGCCTTTTTAAAATCATCTGACGACAATTCACCGCTTAGCGTTTTTTGATTAATAAGATCTTCTTCTACAAGCAAAGACATGCTTGTGATAAATTCTTCGTAGTGATCTTGTATAATACCTCCGAATTTTCCAAAGTACTTTTTAAAAAGCATTTTGACGGCAAGGTTATTCGTTGCGTAACCAACACCGCCGCCAAGTAAAATTGATATGATAATATCTGCAAGCATTATTTAATCATCCTGCCAAAAACATTGTTTTTAAATTAGTAGACAATGTTTCTGCAATTTCTGCCTCAAACACAGAGCGAATTGCGTTTTCATTTGCATTTTGCACTGCCTCTAAAAAGTATGAATTATCTACAAGGGCTGCAGAAAAAGATCCCATAATTGCAGTCATAACAGGGGAGGAATCTTGCGGCAGCAGCATTAATACACAAGTTGCAGCACCATTAAAATAGCCGTTGCTAAAGCCGCCTTTTGGGCTTATAACAGCAAATATTGCCCCATTTATGCCGGATACTCGTGTATGCAGCAGTACGATCTTTAATGGTGCTATAACCTGTGTAGACAAATTTTCGCGCTTCTTTAAAGCCATATAAATGTTGCCGGAATTTTTACACAAACTTGCAGCAAACTTTGCAAGTTCATCAAACGTACAGTCCGCATTTATATTATAAATACCAAAATTATTATGCAATTTTTTTACTTCGCCTAACAGAGTTTCAGTATTTTCTAAAATATCAGAAAAACTTTTATTTTTATTTTGTACAACAATATCTTTTTTTATATATGCGTTATTCGCAATAAAATTTTGTATTTTTTTATAATCATCTTCGCTTAACATAGCGCCAACTTGTACAACAGGCAATTCTGTTTTAAGCGGAATTGTAGAAATTAAAAAATCAAAATATTCAAAAGCGTCTTCGTCATCTGTGCTGGATATATCAAGGTCAAGCTCGCCTTTAAAATGTGTCCTTATTTGCGAGGCAAGCATATACGAAACGCCTATGCCGGAAACACAGATAAGGCATGCGCGCAGTATTTTTTTTCGTACATTTTTTTCGTCCATAGAAAAATATGCGGCAGAAAAATGTGTCGCAATAAATGACACTTCGCTTTCAGAAATCGGCATTTTTAAAAAGTCTTCCAGCACGGAGCTTGCTCTGCGGCTTTTTTCGTACAGCTCAGGATACCACAATGCGATCTGTCCGTTTAAAGGATCCTGTAGTTCTATTTTTTGTTCTAAACGTGAAATTGCAGGACCCAGATGCTGTCTTAATCCGTCTACCAATTGTTCATTTGTTTCCAAATTAGCACTTAGTTTTGGGTCAAATAAACGTATCATTTTAAAAACCATTTCTTCTATCAACTTTGTTTTGTCTTCGCTTATATCTGCGGGGTTATAAATTTTTGCGCGGCAGCTTTGAATCTGCACAGCAAGAGATGCACACTCATCTTCTGAAAATAAAATTGAACACTGCTGTTCTAATTTGCCGGCAATATATATGGCGAGTTGTTTTTGAAATGAACCGGCATTTATATTGCGCCCTGTTGAAAAAAAATTGTGCCGTATGCGCAGCACGCTAATCATTAAATAAAATTTTAACATCTCCAAAGATTCGCTGCTTATCCAATTAAGTTTTTTTTCGCACTGCAGCATTACCGCATCTACACAAGACTCTATTTCAAAACCAATATACCGGTCAATAATTTTTAGCACCAGATCATTGTTGTTATTTTGTGAAAATCTTGTGTACGCTAAAACACAAATTGCACTTCGAACATCATCTTCATTGCCGTGAACGAAAACCCCCTGTCCGCTTTTTCGTAAAATACGCACTGCAAAAATAGCAAGCATATCTTCTATTTCGTCTAAATCGTTACTGATTGTCGATTCGCTTACATGCAAATTATCTGCATATAAAAAAAGTTTTTGTATTGTTCCAAGATTAGAAAACAGTTCAAAAATAAGTGCTAAATGGCGTTCTGCTTTGTTTACCGGCAAAAAAGAATTGTCTTCGCGCCCTGCTTCGTTAAGCATTGTTTTTAGTTCAGCATGCAGTTGTTCGTTTTGACATTCGATACTTATACCCTTGTTCGATGTATGCAAAGAGGCATCAATTTTCTGTAAAAAATATTCAAGGGCTTCTAGCTCTCTAAACACTGTCCGCCTGCTTGTGGATAGCGTCTTAGAAAGCGAATCAACCAAAACCGGTTTAGAGCCGCCTAAAAGTATTTCTAAAATACGCATCTGGCGCGGATTTAAATTAACATTCACAACATGCAAGATAGTGTATCCTTAAGATCAGCATACTACAAAAAATGTAATGTTACAACAAAAAACACCTCGCATAAAAATCATCCCTTAGGAAAGCGGCCTAAAAAAAATTATATCTTAAACGCAAAGCCAAGCGTAAATTGTTGCGGTGTTTTTGG
Source organism: Termitinemataceae bacterium (assembly GCA_036245275.1). Classification (GTDB taxonomy): domain Bacteria; phylum Spirochaetota; class Spirochaetia; order Treponematales; family Breznakiellaceae; genus BTID01. Next base: position 9,673 of record BTID01000041.1, on the reverse strand, counting down.
ACCCCAGCCTCTTAACCTAGGAGTTGTGCCGGTATCATCATAGCGGTATGATATTTTTCCTAAAATATTATTTACTGCAGCACTGATTGTCCAGTGCTTTGCAATTGTAATATTAAAATAGTAATCTAAAATAAACTTAGCATCGTCCCATTGCGTTTCATCTCCAATAGGAGTAGAAAAGCGTCCTTGCAGATATGTTGCAATTGGAACTCTTGCTTTGCTATTGAATATTTTATTATCAAAACCTATTTTTAGTTTTACTGTACTAGCAGGTGTATCATGAATTTCTTTGTCTTCTGTAATATTATAAGCATAAATCCAACTGTAGCCGCCTGCAGTATATATCCCTTTAAAAATATTTACACGCATTTCAGCATCAAGACCAGTGCGGCGTGAACGTGCTATATTATCACGGTACCGTATATTTTTACCTTCATCATTTTTAATTGCATTTTTTGGAGCGCTGCCATAATAAATATCTCCGTCATTATCCTTATAGAATGCAACAATTTCATCAAACATTTCGCTGTAATAATAATTGATATGTGCTGTAAAAAAATCAATGTAAAATTCTGTGCCGCCGTTTACCGAAATTGAATATTCAGGATTTATATCAGGGTTGTTATATACCACATACGCAGCAGAATCTGTCAACTGATATAGATCGCTAAATGCAGGAGCACGGTATCCCATACCTGCACCGCCTAAAATACGAACGTTAGGTGATATATGATACATTGCAGAAATTTTTGGTGCTGCTATAAAACCGAATTGAGAGTTACGCTCTAAACGTATGCCGCCGATTACAGAATATTTATTTTTTGTAAACCGCTCTGCCTGTAAAAACAATGATTCTTTATCTACTGCGGCAAATTTAGAACCATCATTATCAAAATTAAATTTTTTCATACTGTTATATGAACCATCTAAACCTACAGTTAAAACCCAATGATCAAAACCGTAATAATTTCCTAAGACACCGGCTGCTGCAATGTTTTCATTTTCGTGATTATTTCCGCTATCCCAAAAATTAGTTTTTGCAGTATATTCATCTTTATCACGCTGGTAATAATCATCATAAATATTAAAGTTAAATCCCCAATCGCTGTTTGGCCTCCATTCAAGATCAACATATCCGCCTGCGCGTGTATACGAATAACGTGTTAGATTTATCGCGGATTTATCACTATCATCGCTATCATCACTTTGCATATTCATATATGTTCCGCCAAAATTTAATTCAACTGTATCACTAATTTTTATGTTTGAATTAAGAGCGCCGTTAAATCTGTAATATTCAGGCAAGATCGATCTTTGTTTTTGTTCATCAAGATAAAACGCACTGCGGGCAGCACCCAAAACAAGAGAAGTATGCCAAGCACCTACCGCAAAGTTTGTGGTTACATTTAAAATTTGTTCATGAAAAATATTATTTACAATATTATAAGAAGGGTCAGGATCATCATCAGTTTCAGGGTTGTTATACGCAGGTAATGAACGGTTTTTAATCGAAGTTTTAAAAGAAAAAATTTCATCGGGCTTCTTTGTAATGATATTTATTACGCCGCCTATTGAATCTGATCCGTAAAGTGCCGACTGCGGTCCGCGTACAATTTCGATACGCTGAATATCACCTAACGGCATTGTCTCTCCATTCATACGCTGCGCCAGTCTGCCTGCAATGCGTCTGCCGTTTATCAAATATAAAATACGCCCTTCACCCAAACCTTGCATTGTAACATAATCACCCATACCATTTGTATTATGTTCAAGACCATAGTTAGCAAGCACATCTTCAATAGTATCTGCATTTTGTTCGGCAATTTCCTCGCTTGTAATTATCTCGACGGCAACAGGTGTATCTTTAAGCCGCGTGTTATATCGCGTACCTGTAACAGTAATCTCATCTTTTGAATCGGGGATTTGACTGTACTTTTCGTCATCATTCTGCACAGCTTGTGCATAAATACCGACATCAAAAAAAATACCGCATAACGCGGCTAACAATAAACTGATGAGTTTTTTCATACTCATATCCTCCGGTAAGCGCAAAGGTATATGAAATTGGTTCTCCGGCTTTACGGTAACGCTCTTGCGAGGGAATTGCACCCTACTTCCCCAAGTTCTGAAAAAATACTAGCATAGTAAAATAATGTCTGTCAATATCCCTGAAAACAAAATAGAAAATTTGCATTCGCTTGTGCGGATAGTGAATGGAAAAATCATGCGGCGCGGATATACAACAGGCACTTGTGCTGCTGCCGCCGCCGGTGCTGCAACTGCAATGCTGCTAGGACAAAATAAAATTGAAACTTTTAAATTGATGACACCAAAAGGCATTGAGCTTACGCTGCCTATTCTTGACGCATCGTTCAATAACGAGTGTGCAAGTTGCGCAGTAAAAAAAGATGCCGGTGATGATCCTGATGCTACAAATGGAATTTTAGTATATGCACAAGTGAGCAAAATTTTTGACGCATCAAAATCGATCATAATTGATGGAGGCGTTGGTGTAGGGCGTGTTACAAAACCCGGACTTGATCAAGCTGTGGGACAAGCTGCAATAAATTCAACACCGCGTAAAATGATAACTAGCGAATGTCAAAAAACTGCAAATAACAGCGGCTATACAGGAGGGCTTTCTGTAATTATTTCTATACCGCAAGGTGTGGAAATTGCAAAGCGTACATTCAATCCGCGTGTAGGAATTGTAGGCGGTATTTCTGTGTTGGGTACCGGCGGTATAGTTGAGCCTATGAGCGAAGCTGCATATATAGAAACAATAAGAATGGATCTGCACCGCCTACTTATAGAATGCGGCACAAGCGTTGTTTTTACAATCGGTAATTTTGCAGAAGATTTTTCACAAACTGTACTAAAACTGAATTTGAAACCTAACCATGTAAAATGTTCTAACTTTGTAGGTGATGCTCTTGATGCTGCAGCAGAACTTGGTTTTAAACATGTGCTTATAGTCGGACATATCGGCAAACTTGTTAAACTTGGATTGGGTATGTTCAACACACATTCTTCGCATGGCGATGGCCGTATCGAAACACTTAGTGCATGTGCACTAGAAGCCGGCGCATCACTTAAACTTCTTAAAAATATTTCTGCATGTGTTACAACTGATGCGGCGCTGGTTTTTATTGAAGAAGAAGGCTTGCTGCAAGCTGCCATGTCAGTGTTACAAAAACGTATCGAAGCGGCATTGTTGCGCCGGTGTTCTACAACTATCGAAACAGGTTTTGTAATTTTCAATAAAAATTTGGCAGATACTACTAGGCGTAACGGAAAAATTATTTGCAAAAGCTCTAACACAGAAAAAATTATCCGTGCAGCGGAAATGAGAAATTAAAAAATTAAAATATTTTGGAGACACAATGAATAAAATTTATAAACACCCATGGCTCATTATAGCTGCCATAGGAATTATCACTTTGTTTTTTGCCGTGCAACTTCCGCGCATACAAATGGACAATAACAATTTACGTTTTGTTCCAACTGATGACGATGCGCGCCTTACTTCCGCATGGATAGAGGATACATTTGGTTCATCACTTTTTGTACTAATCGGACTGGAGCGCAAATACGGAACAGTGCTCGATGCAGATTTTTTAAAAAGCATTAAAGCATTTGACGAAGACATTAGGCAGATCGAAACTGTTGATGACGTTAATTCGATTATGGACACAGATTATATTACAGGTGATGCAGATTCTGTAGTTGTAGAAAATCTTGTCCGCGATGATTTTTTAGGTACACCGGCAGAAATTGCTGAGTTAAAACAGCGTTTACTTTCATGGAATATGTACGACCGCTCGCTTGTCTCTGATGATTTTAAATCAACACAAATATATGTGTCGCTGCTTATAGAAGGAGAGAATGCCGGCAACCCGGAATCTATTGCAAGTTTTTTAAAGATACGCGATAAGGCGCAAGCTGCGTTTAAAGATACTGCTACAGTTTATGTTACAGGTATGCCTGTAATCAGCGGAACACTAAGTGAATCTATGGGAAAAGATTTACGTTCATTAATTCCAATAGTAATTATTGTTGTTATTTTAGTTGTATGGCTTCCGCTTCGTAATTTTACTTTTGTTTTTTTATCACTGCTATCAGTATTCCTTGCTACAGTGTGGACAATGGGGGCTATGCCGCTATTTGGTGTACGCATGTCGATTATAACAAGCGTGCTGCCTGTTATTTTGATTGCAGTTGGTAACTCGTATGGCTTACACGTCATCATACACTACATAGAATTATCAAAAAAAGATTTTGCAAGCATGGACAGGAAGAAACATACCGGCTATGTTATTTCTTTAATGAAGATTGTACGTAAGCCGATTTTTTTAGCTGCGATTACAACACTTGCCAGTTTCCTTTCGTTTTGTGTTACAAAAGTTATGCCAATCCGTGAGTTTGGATACTTTTCCGCATTCGGTGTTTTTGCAGCACTTGTGCTTTCCTTAACATTGACCCCTGCACTATTGCTTATACGCGGTCCAAAAGCACTTTCAGGATTGCAGCATGCAAGCGAACATAAATCGGAGCATCAAAACAGATCGTTTTCTGACATGTTGTCTTACGCACTTGTCTACATTGTAAAAAAACGTACAGTTATTTTAACAACAGCAATAGTTGCTGTTCTTGTTGCAATATATGGTTCTTCAAAACTTGTTACCGATAATATTTTTGTAGCATATTTTAAAAATACATCAGATATTGCTAAATCAGATCGTTTTATACGTGATAATTTTGGCGGTTCAAAAACTATCAGCATTGTTATGCAGGCAGATACTTATGAAGAATTACTGCATCCTGATTCGCTTATTGCCGCCGACAAACTTAATAATTATCTTTTAGATAATGTGCCGTCTGTAGGAAAAATTATGGGATTTACCGATCTAATAAAACGTGTAAATCAGGTTTTTAATGCAAATGAAAGTCCAGATGGTATACCGCCTAAAGAAATAAAAAATGAACAGGCAGAAGATAATTTTGTATTTGGGTTTGGATTTGATTCTGTTCCCCCGTTATCTGCTAAAAAGGAATCTCCTGTTGCAGCAAAACCTAAAGTTGACAAAAATATTTTGTTAGATCAAACAGATCTTGTTGCTATGCTTGACAAGGCAGCAAGTGTACAAAAAAGATTAGATGCGAATGATCTTGTTTGGGAATTAAAAAAAGCAATCAATTATGAAGGTGCATCATACTATGAAATTCCGTATGATCCTGCACGTTATGGGAAACAAACAAAAGAAGATTTGCAGCGGCTGGTATCAAATTATCTGGTTCTTCTTGCAGGCAATAGCAGTTCATATTCAAATGATCCGCTTGAACCTACCGCAATAAAATCTACAGTGCAGTTGCGTACATTAGGTCAGATTGATACTGATGCTGTTGTTCAAAAAATAAATCAGTTTGTCCAAGATAATATTCCTCCTAACATAAAAGTTACAATAGGCGGCACTGCACTTGTAGAAGGCTCTACAAACATCCGTGTTGTACAGTCTGTGTGGTCATCAGTAATAATCGCTTTTATATCATTGTTTTTTATTGTGTCATATTTTAACAGGTCTTTTTGGGCAGGTTTAATAGGTGTGCTGCCTCTTATGACATTGATTTTATTAAACTTTGCCGTTATGGGATTTTTAGGAATCAAATTAAATATTGCAACAGCTATGATTGCAAGTGTAACAATGGGCATAGGCATTGATTATACAATACACATAATGGAGGCCTACAGACGTGCATACAGGGAAAACAGCGGGAAAGGCGATTTTCTTTTTAGCGCATACCGTACAAGCGGCATTGCAATTATAACTGATGCAGTATCTACGGCAGCCGGTTTTGCGGTTCTGTTCTTTTCTCAATTTGTTATACTTGCAGAATTTGGTTTGCTTGTAACAATTTCGCTCTTGGCAAGCGCACTTGTTGGTCTTATCCTGATACCAATGTTATTGGATTGGATAAAACCAAAATTTGCTGTAGGATAAAAAAAATTATAGGAGTTGTTTATGAAAAAGTTTTATTTATTTAGTGTGATGGTGTTATTTTCTGTTGCATTGTATGCGCAGGATGCTGCGGGTATTGTCAATGCATCGCGTAACAGGATAAAGGCTGATACAATTATGACTCAGTCGCGCATGGTAATTACAGCAAAGAAAGGATCTACATCTGAAATGTTGATAAACCAATATTCAAAAGATACTGCAGACGGAAAAAACAGGATCGTTATAGAATTTGGCGAACCTGCCGGTGTTAGGGGTACACGTTTTTTAACTTTGGAAAATAAAACAAATGCTGATGACCGTTGGATATATTTACCTGCGGCAGGCAAGTTACGCCGTATTGTAGCAAGCGAAGGATCCGGCAGCTTTATGGGAACAGATCTTTCTTACGATGATATTTCTTCTGCGGATCGTGATGTTGCTAAAGATACGCACAAACTTTTAAAAGAAGAAAAATTAAACGGAACAGATTGCTATGTAATTGAATCAAATCCAAAAGATACTTCGTATCAGTACAGCAAAATGATTTCTTGGATCGGCAAAAACAATTCTGTTTCTTACAAGTTAGAGTTATACGATAAAAAAAATACTTTGCAAAAAACATTTGAAACAATCGAACTAAAAGATGTGCAAGGAAGGCTTTCACCTTGGGTAACAAAAATGACAACCCATAGTGCCGGATCTTTTACAACAATTTATATAAAACAATTGGCCTATGATAAAGAGATACCGGAAGGTGTATTCACCACAGCTTATATTGAAACAGGACGGCCGTAAAACACGGCACGAATAAAATATGATAAAGAAATTATTTTTAGGACTTTGTACTTGTTTTGTATGCGCTGCATTATCCGCGCAAGATTTTGGTTTTGGTTTTGATAGCTCAGGCTCAGACGATGAATCTAAAAGCGGCAACTTAAAACCTAAAGCTGTTTTTGGCGGTGAGGTATCGGCATCGTTGGCAGGGTATTTCGATGATTTTAAAGGCGGTTTTGCAGCTACAAAACTAGGTGATGTGTTTACAGGCAAATTAGATTTTTCGGCACATAATTCATTTGCAGATGGAATCATCAACCTAAAGTTCTCTCCTGTCTTTGACGGTTCTGTATCGCCTGTAACGATTGACGAAGCATATCTAGCGGCGTTTTTCCGCAACTTTAGTTTGGAAGGCGGCTTACGTAAATTGACATGGGGCAGGGCAGACAGCTTTGGTCCATTGGATATTATAAACCCAATCGACTATTCAGATTTAAGCATTATGGGAAAAGTTGCAGACATGAAAATTGCCCGCCCCTTAATTCATGGATCGTTCAAATTCGGATCGTTTACAAAACTGGAAGCTGTTTTTATTCCAACATTCAAAGGACACAATTTTGCTTACAGCAAAACGAACCGCTGGATGCCTTCACAATTTACAAATGTATCCTCATCATTTAGCGGCACAATTTTAAGAAATCCTGATCTTGCACAGGCATTTATGCTTGCTCCAAATGGTCCTGCGGTAATTGAACAAGGTATGAATGATCGCATGGATCAATTTATAGACTATATACCGGAGGCAGAAAAGATTTTTACATCACTAAAATATGCACAAGCCGGTTTGCGGTTTACCACAACAATGAAATCTGCTGACTTTGGTGTGCAATATTTTTATGGTAATATGTTCCGCCCTTCAATAGGTGTTGCCATGATTGATGATTTTCAAAAGAGCTTGAAATATGCGGCAATGGCTGCAGCATCAACAGGGGAGTTTGACGAAAATCTTGTCCGCGATGCATTCGATAAACTTCAATTTGATATGCTATACAACCGCTATCACCATGCAGGAATTGATTATGCTCAAGTGATCGCAGGTTTTAATATCCGTGTAGAAGCGGCTGCAATAATTACTAACGATCTTAGCGGCGATAAAGGTGATGTTTACAATCCGCAAATTGCATGGTCTGTAGGTTTTGATCGTGATCTGTTTTGGGGCATCAATCTAAATCTGCAAGCCAACGAAAATGTTAGACTGCTGCACAGCAAAACGGGTACAGATCAATTCTTTGACATTGAAAATGGAACTGATATAACTTCTACAAGAATTACAGCAGTGCTTTCTAAAAAATTTTTACGTGATGAATTTGAAATTAAAGCAAGCGGATTGTGGGGCATAGAAGATAAAGATTTTTTAATTCTGCCTTCCATAACGTGGACAAAAAATGATGTTACAGTTGAACTAGCAGGCGGCATTTTTGGCGGCAGTAAAGACGGCGAGCTTGGTCAGTATAAAGATAACGATTTTATTAAAGCGGCAGTGCGCTACAGATTCTAATGCGCTCACCTTGTTTTGTATCAAATTTCGGAATATCATTATATAAATGATGTTAAGGACTCTTTTCTTTTTTTTAATTTTTCTTTTTCTGGGAGCAGGCTGGAAAAACGGTGCTGTTATTTTTGCGCAGGACACAGGTGCTTCTGCCTCCGGCAAAAATACCGGTTCAACAAAACCGGAAGCCCTATTGGATACACTAAACGAAAATTCAGATTCGGCAAAACAAGTGCTTGTCCCTACGGAAAGCGAACCGGAAGTGAACGCTGACGGGGGAGTAGACGAAACTTTTAACGAAGATGAATTTTTATTTAACTACGAAGGACCCACGGTTGATGTTATCCATGACAACCGCAGCGGCTCTGATTATGTCCGTGTATACTCAAAAAATGAAGCCGTAGAATATCATTATTTAAATCAAATAAAATATTCGGATCTTGTTTTTGTGCTTACAGATCTATTAAAGCGGATAACAGAAGATGGCTACCGCTGGGCAGACGATCTATCAACTGATTTTGAAAAATATATGGATGAACCGGCAATTATTTACAAAGTCGATAAGGTTTACGACAAAGTTTACGGAATGGTTCAATTTCCTGATTTTAGAATTTGGTTTAGCGGAACAAAAGAGCCTAATGGGACTAACAGGCACGATGCCTTAAAGCCCAGCGTTATGCAAGGGCTTATAATGCAATTTATGTTTGCGTTAGCTCATGTCGAAGACGTGCTGGGAATCAATCAGCTTGAATACGGCAAAAAGTTTTTTAAGGATTCAGGCCAATAAGATGCCGGATGCTAAGTTAGACACGCCGGAAAAACCGTTGCGGCTGCAAGTTTTCTTGGCGCACTGCGGGCTTGCTTCAAGGCGGGCTGCAGAACAATTAATTCTTAACGGCAGAGTGTGTGTTAACGGCACTATAGTCCGCGAGCTAGGTACAAAAGTTATCCCGTCCGACACAGTTTTGTTTGACGGCAAACAATTGAATATAGAAAAACAACAACACTATATTGCCTTAAATAAGCCTCCGTTTTTTTTATGCAGTGCAAGCGACCCGCAAAACCGCCCTCTTGCCAAGGACCTGTTGAGCGCAAATATAAACGAACGGCTTTACAATGTGGGCAGGTTGGATTTTTTGTCGTCCGGTTTAATTCTATTTACAAATGACGGCGGGTTTGCCGCTGCTGTAGGTCATCCAAGCGCACAGATCGAAAAAGAATACCATGTCGAGGCTTCAGGACTTATTCCCGAAGCCCTTTTGAACGCTTTTTTAGACGGCATTAAAATAGAAGATGTTTTCTACCGTTGCAAAAATATTGAGCGCACCGGCAAGCGCTCTGTAAAAATACT
>BTID01000040.1:0-16695 GCA_036245275.1 Termitinemataceae bacterium | reverse complement strand
AAGCACTACAACGGGTATATTTTGCGGAACGATCGGTGCTTTCCCTGCATTGTAAACTGTATTTTGCCCCGGAATACGCGATTTTACGGAAACAACAGTGCCGCCATCAAGGAAAAGATTGCAAATATTCACTGCCGATGTCAAAAGTCCGCCGTAATTGTTCCGTAAATCCAAAATCAATGCCTTGTATTTACCTTTACCGAATGACTCAAGTGCTTCTTGGGCACGGGCGGCTGTCATATTGCTAAAACTAATCAGTCTTACATACGCAATATCACCTATCATAGCTTGTTTTACTGTAGGAACTTCAATTATAGATCGTGTCAGTGTTACAGGGAATTCCAGTTTTTCGCCGCGCCGGATCAAAAGAGATACTTTTTCACCTACCTGACCTTTTAGGCGGCTTACAACTTCATCCAAACTAATATCTAAAGTACTTTCGTTCCCTATGTTGACAATAAGATCACCAGGCTGCAAGCCTGCCTTCCAGCCGGGACTATCTTCTATAGGAGAGGCAATTTCTACAAACATCGGCCTGCCGGAATCCTCTGCAGGCTTGGAAATATAAAGACCTACACCTCCGTAATTGCCTTGTATTACATTCTGGTTAAGCTCCGACATATCTTTTTCTTGCAAAAACACGGTGTAAGGGTCGCCCATGGAGTTTAACATACCCTTCATTGCGCCTTCGTAAAGCACACGGGGGTCTACATTTTCCACATAGTGTTTTTGAACAAACTCAAACACATTCTGAAGAATTGATTTATACCGTTGATTTTCAGCATCCATTTGCTGAGGAACAGCTACTTCAGTTCCATTCGACGCTTTATTTTGTTGAGCCGCAGCATTAGGCGTGGTTGTCAAAATAATAAAAGCACTAAAACCTAACGTTAACACAGCCCAATAGAGCTTGTTTGGTATTTTGTTGAAAATAGATCTCATAGAGTACTTATCGGCAAAACGCCCCTAAAGCTCAAGGATAAATTTTGTAATTTTTATATCTTTTTCCAGACAGCACCCTGAGGTGTGTCCTCTACGGTTATGCCGCGTTCTTTTAGGATGCCCCGAATGGCATCTGCACGCTCAAAATCCTTGTTTTTTTTGGCTGCTGCACGTTCGGCGAGCAATGCCTCTACTTCGGCTTTTAGACTATCATCCACAGGAGATTGCGCCTTATTTTGCAGCGATTCTGATAGTTTTATGCCTAAAACTGCATCCATGTAGAATGCCGCCGCTAAAATTTCAGTAGGCTCTATCGATAAATCTTTTAAAAGCCCCCAAAGTGAGGAAAGAGAGCGCGGTGTGTTAAGATCATCATCCAGAGCTGCATCAAATTCATCTAAATATTTGGAGGCGGCACCTTTTTTAAGCGCATCGGCATCTTTTGAACGGGCAATAGCTTCATCAACCCTATTTGGATTGCCCGATTTAACCCTATCGGCTATGCTTTTTAACGTATTTAACAGTGATTTCCTGGAATTTTGGGCTCCTTTAAGCGAATCGTCAGAGAATTGAAGCTGATTGCGGTAGTGTCCCCCCAACATAAAATAGCGCAAATCCAGCGGATCAAAGCCCTTGTCAATAATATCCTGCAAGGTAATAAAGCCGCCTGTTGATTTTGACATCTTGCCCTTATCAAGCACCAAAAATTCATTGTGAACCCAAAACCGCACCCAAGGATGCTTGCCGGTAGCCGATTCAGTTTGTGCAATCTCGTTTGTGTGGTGAATCTGTATATGATCAATGCCGCCTGCGTGAATATCAAACTGCTCGCCTAGGTACTTCATGCTCATAGCGGAACATTCGATATGCCAGCCCGGATAACCGCGTCCCCATGGGCTATCCCAAACCAAAGCCTGATTTTCAAACTTGCTCTTTGTAAACCAGAGGACAAAATCACCGGTATTGCGCTTGTTGCCGTCAAAAGCTGTGCGGGCAATTTTAACACCCTCGTCCATCTGGCTGACACCATTCGGTAAATCGTTCAATTTTAAACGGGCAAGCTCACCGTAAGATGGAAATTTGGAAATATCAAAATAAAGATTTCCGCCTGCCGCGTAAGTAAAACCATTTGCCTCGATCCGTTTTATAAGGGCAATCATTTCAGGAATGTGTTTTGTAGCCCTGCATATCACATCAGGCTGTGCAATATTCAGACGTGATGTATCATTAAAAAACGCCTTCATATAAAAGTCGGCAACTTCAAGCACAGACTTACCGCGCTCTTCTGCACTCTTTAGCATCTTGTCGCTGCCTGTATCGTCGTCGCCGGTAAGGTGACCTACATCAGTAACATTCATAACATGAGTAACCGTTAAACCGCGTGCGCGCAAAGTACGGACGAGCAAATCGTGAGTAATGTAAGCACGCAGGTTGCCTATGTGAGCATAATTGTAAACCGTAGGTCCGCAGCCGTAGAAACCTACACTGCCTTCCCGTAAGGGCTGGAATGGCTCAATTTTTTTTCCTAAAGTGTTATATAAAGATAATGACATTGGTTTAACTCTATGTTAAAACGATAGATTTTTCAAGCTGTAAATGTGATATCTTCAACTTGTAGCTGTGCCATCTTAAGCGTAAGACATGTCCAGTTTTAGAATTCACTTTAGTCTATCCACATATTGCGAATTTAATATATACTGCAACAGGAGATTTAAATTATGTACAAAAAAATTGAAAGTGTTTTGATCGCAGGTGCTGGAGCAATCGGCATGATGGTTGCAGGGAAGATTTTTGACAGCGGAAAATTCGACATGACTATTCTTGCAGAAGGTGAACGTTCACAACGCTACAAAGAAAAAGGACTTTCGATAAACGGTCAAAAGTACAATTTTAAACTTTCAAGTGATAGCAAGCATTGCACCTTCGATCTGATTATTGTTGCGTGCAAATTTTATTCGCTTAAAAATGTAATTGATGATATTGCTGATTTTGTAGGCAGACACACCATTATTGTTTCGCTTTTGAACGGAATTACAAGCGAAAATATTATTGGTGCGGAATACGGAATAGAGAGGCTTCCTCTTGCGATGATTGCCGGAAACGATTCACAGCACAAAGAAACAAATGTAACATATACGCAGATTGGTAAAATTCATTTTGGGGATATTAACGGCAGCATTACAGAACGCGATGCTTTATTAAAAGATTTTTGGAGGGAATGTGATTTTCCATTTGAGTATCACAAGACAGATATGCTGCAAACGCTTTGGTATAAACTAATGATGAATGTGGGTATCAATCAATCCCAAGCGCTATTTTTGCTGCCATATAGTGCCTTTAGCAATAATTCAGAAATGGCAATACCGGAAGCTATAACAATCATGAAAAAGGCAATGCGCGAAGTAATAGAAATTGCCCGCGCAGAAAATATCATTTTAAACGAATCCGATATAGAAAACTGCTGTCAAACAATTTCACAGCTTTGCGGAACATGCTACACATCAATGTGTCAGGATTTATTGGCAGGAAAAAAAACAGAAATAGAATTATTTGCCGACACCGTTTGCGAATATGGACGCAAACATAATATTAAAACACCGTTAAACGAAATGTTAAGTTTAGCGATACGTGTTCAAGAAAAAAAGAATCTGTTGGGATTTAATTAATATTCTGCGCATCTCTAAAAATCCTGATAAATTCTTTTGTGTCTATATCGTGCGCACCAAGTGAGTATTTATAGTCAAGCGGCATGCCAAGATCCCAAAATGCAAAACCATGTTCTTTAAGATATAATGCAGTCAATATCATCTGCACTCTGCCGGCATTACTTTCATCATAGTAACCGGAATAACTTGTATAGACACCACCGGAAATAATACCAAACTCACCGGCGGCTAAATTACCGGATTTATTGTACAACGCAAAAGAAAATGGTCTTGTAAGTGCTTGCGGATCCGAGCGTACATTTTTTATGCTGTCTATCAAAGGTACTGTAAGCCAGTCATCACCATGCGTTCTTATACAACGATCAACAATCGTATCAAACATATCAAAATCCGCATCTGATTTAAGTTCAAATTTGGGTAACAGGCGTTTTACAGTTTTACCAATATGCAGATTTTCAAAAAAAAGCACTGTCCGCATTATATGGTGTTTAGGCATTAAAATAACTTGACTATCACAGCCTTCGCCAATGTCTGTTGACATCACCAAAAAACCGGATTTCATTAGCCTGTCAATAAATTCATGCGAAAAATCCAAAGACAAACAAAACTCTTCGGGATAACCTTTAGCTAAAATAAAATCGATTAAATCATCACAGTCAACATAAGAATCAACCAGTAAATGACCGCTTTGTGTTATCCTGTACAGCATCTTATTTTGCCTTACCTGCTTCTAGCGATTGCCTAAATAACGCCATTGTATTCGTCTGCTTTTCCACCCAAAGAACAGGCGTTTTTCCTTCTTCATCAGAGCTCCTAAAAAGCTTTTTAATCTCGCGGTTGTAAGCAAGGCTATTTGGATCGTTCAAATGATTATCTAAAACAGTTATTATAGCAAGTGTAAAAAACATTAACGATACATTAGTTCGTTGGTTTTTTGCCAACAATGAATTGAGCCGTCTGGAAATTGGATTTTCAACTGTAAAGGTATAGTTACTCCATGGATTAATAATACCTTCAACAGGAACATCTGCTACTTTACCGCCTGCTTTATTTGCTGTATCAATTGCTGCCGCATATTTTGTAAGGTCTTTACGCAAGTGCCGAACAATTGGATACAATCCTATGACATCACTTTTTTTAAATGTAGGCGGCGTAGGTGAACGGTAATCGTAGTGCGGTATAAAATAATAGCGGCGTATCCAATGCAAATCAGTAACAAGATTAGAAATGTATGCCGATGTTTTTCCGGCATGTTCAAAAAAGTGAGCATACTCTGCAACACGCGGCAGATACTGCCTGGCAAAACTTTCTTCAACAGCATTGTGCCATTCGTCAATAATAGAGCTAAGAGGTTTTGCATCATCTAATTCTGAAAATTTTATTTCGCGGAATCCATACAATAATTCTTCTATCGTTTGCGAAAGCACAAGAGCAAGCTGTACAGGATCTTCCGGTGCAATAAGTTCCGAATTCTTTTTTAATTCAATTATATCTGAAAAATACGGATAAAAATCAGGAAAGGTAGCCAGATTATTCCAGCCTGCTTTAGGGAATAATTTTTCTAATATTTTTAATCCGTGATCTACAACTATCCGTTCTGATTCTTGCGCTTTTCTTTCTTCTTCACTCTGCGATGAAATTTCGTCCACATTATTTAAATCATCTTCTATTTCCGAATCCGAATTTTTGGAATCAGTATTCTCATTTTCTTCATCAGATGCTAAACCATTTTCTTTTTCTTTTTTTGTTTCAGATAAAAACGACAAACTATCGGACGGAACAATCCTTTGATCTTTTGAAACTCCCAATAAATAACAAATTTTTTCTTCGTTAACACTAAAAAACGTATCACAAGGTACATATTCCACACATAAAAGTTTCATTAAAATAGGATACATATAACGCTTTATTTTTACAGAAATATACTGCCACGCCGCTAAACATTCTGAAATTGTTTTTAATAATTTTTCTGTTTCAGTAGTAGGGTTATCAAAATATATTAATTTATATAATACGTTATATGCTTCACTTATGTGATGATCAGTATCCAGATTTTCTAAAATATAAATAGGTTTGTAGATTTCCCGCACCATATTCAAAAACTCGCGCACAAAAACCTGACGCGGATGTGATTGCACTCTTCCCATTTCTGATGCAATAATATCTATTTTTATTTTACGTATTACATCTAACACATTATACGAAAATGCAGACATTTTTTTTAATTTTGTACTGCGCTCCAAATTATTACGCGGAAACATTAACCGGGTTTGGGTAACAATTGTTTCAAACTGATTATAGTATTCATTGAGTCTGTCTTTTACAAACCACATACTTACAAAATCCTTGGGCTGTTTAAAAAACGACATCTTAGAAATAAACAATTGCCATGGTGTTTTTATTCCGTACTCCTGTTCTGCGGCACAAGTGTCCATTTTAACACGTTCTACGTACGGAGCTGTAATTACCGGTAAATATGTTCTTGATGAGCTTTTGCTATTTTGACCGTTGCTTTCAGTATCGCCTGCAGGTGCAATTTCAACCGTTCTTTTAGGTTTGCTGCTCCCTCCTACGCTGCCATCCGTACTTCTTTTTACAGCTCCTTTTTTTGCTGCTGCTGCAGCAGCGGAGTTTTTTTCGACACCAATTTCACCGCCCAAAACTTGCTGCATGCGTTTTGCTTCTTTGTCATCAATCGGACCTAGTCGGCTTTTAACTTTATCAAGCTCTCCGGGATTATAAACCGGTTTTTTATCTGCCATAATTCTCTCTCCGTGTTATATCCTGAAATTCATATTTTCGGACATGCCAAAAAAATCATGAAGCTTTATTGATTGTCCATCTTTATCCAATAATGCACCGTAAAAAAATCCAACCGGTACCTTATGCTCAAACCGCGAAAAAAACATCGCGAATTTATTTTCAAAACTTTCGATAGGTTTAAATGTTAAATCTACCATCCCTTCTAAATCTTGTATTACCCATTCTGTTTTACCTCCATCTTTTGTCTGTGTTATGCGCACCGGCGGCAAGAGTGTTAATACACCGTTTACCCAAAGTACATTTTCATTATTTTTGTTTGCATCTTTAGTTGTTTTATCAGATAGACTAAATCCCAAATATCGATTTTTTTCATCAAACCCAAACGCACAACAACAATTTGTATTTGAAATATAAGGATAGAATCCTTTGTTGTCGCAAAATAAACCGCTGGATTTAGATCTGTGCAAAACGATACGGCGATTCCCCCAGACAATTCTGCCGCGCACCGCAGAGATCGCTTTATAGGTATATGAGCAACGGCTTTCCGAATACAACAAATTCACGCAAAGCGGTACACTGTTTTGTTTATCCATATCAAATTCAAGTTGCGCCGTAAAAGGTATTTTATAAAACGACGGTTCTATATTTATATCAAGTCTAACAGAGCTTGAATCAAGCCAATTATGAATATGAAAAGACATTCCAGATGTTCTTGCATTGATAATACTGTTTTTTAAATTCGTTGTTGCCTGCCATGCAGACAAAGGAAATATTTTGAACTCGCTTATTTTTTCTCCGGATTCTTTATCCAAAAAAAATAATTCTGCAAAGCTAAAGTACTTCATATTGGCAATTAGAGCCGTTAAAAAAAAACCTTTGTCTTGGATTACAAAACTTTGCCATTCCTTAATTCTAAATTTAAGCATCCACTGAGGTAGCTTTACATTATAAGGCTTGGCAATCTCTGACAAATCAATTTTGTCAAATGCGCTTGTCCACGTTCCCTCCAGCGGCTTTCCGTTCTTAATTGGCGAATTTATTTGTTCTAATATTTCACGGCTGTACATAGTTTCAATTATACCCTGTTTTTCATTTCCCCTCTATCACGTACGTATGTAAGGGGGATTTAAGGATGTTTTTCCAGTTTGATGCATCGAAAATGTTGTCGCTAACATGCATCCACTGATCATTTCTGATTTTATGTTGCATTGCCCTTCCGCTTGTTACTACGGCTCCATCATGTTTTTCGTCAGTTTTCAAAGCTTTATTGGTAAACGGATTTACAGGGTTTGGTATTAGTCCAAAGCTTGCTATAAAAGGAACATCAGCATGTGTCATAAAAGTATCGTCTGTAACAAGTTCAGATGTTTCATTGGAATGTGTTGATTTAAAATCTTTTACAAGCAGGGTTGCATTATAATCTGACAAAAAATCACCATTTGATATTTGTATATTCTTTTCAATTTTGCTATTCATGTCGCGGCCATGATCCGATGCAATTATGATTCTTGTATTATCGTAAACACCGTTCTCTTTTAGATATTGAAACCATTTACCAAGCAGCAAAAAAGATGCAACTGTTACATGATATGTTGCTTCATTTGCAAACGGACCGCTTCCAAGATTTGCGTTATCAATATTGACAGATGGAATATATTCCGGAAATTTTAAAAACGCCGGGTAGTGTGTTAAGTCATTATCCATTGCTATATAAATATTTTTTTTGTCTGCCGTTATTGAAGTTATATTTTGTAAATTCGCAAGCGCAGCATAGTTGTCAATTGTATCAAGAGTCAAATTTGATTCTGAGTACGAAGTAGCAATTAACCAGTCTGCTTTGTCATAAATAAACATTCTAAAGACTGCAGGCGACATCTTAAAAAAAGCATATCGTATTAAATGTGTCCGTAATATATTGTTTAAAGAAACAATTTCAATTTCAGAATGTTCGTTCAGATACTGGTTTGTATATCGGCTGATTATATTTTTTGCATCTATTTGCGGATAATCTTTAAAGATACTTAGATCGGGTTTCCAACTATAGTTTGCAAAAGGCGGATCTGTAACTGTAACAGAATAATCATTATCTAAAAAAAGTTTTGGGAGCATAAGCAAAGCTTCGTTGTGTTTTGCCATTGTTTTATTCCGTGCTTTTTGTATCTGCGTGGGAACATATTCATATCCTCCCCAAAGAGCAGGTGCTCCTACTTTGGTATGATTACCAAACGCTACACAATTTGGATAATAGGTAAACCCTGATAATTGGGAAAGCAGTTGCGGTTTTTCTTCAAACAGATAAGGAATATATAAAGAGTTACATGCATCAAGCATTATAACAAGCACATTTTTTCCTGTTTTTGAAAATGTATATACGGTGTTTTTATTTTGAACATCGCCTTCTACAAGCTGGCGTTGTTTGTATGTATCAAACTCGTTATTAATTTTATTAACATTAATAAGGCTGAATGTAATTAATGCTATACATAATATTATTTGAAACGAATATAAAATATTTTTAGAAACTTGTTTTATTACAAACAAAAAAGGAGTTATTATGATTGCAAGCAAAATTATAGAATTAACAATTATCTGTTTTGATTGCGATTCAAAAGTGATAGCATCGGAAAACCGGAAAGTTGTTGTTAGAAATCCATAATTGCCGGGGAATATAAATATATCAACTAACGCGATTATAGCAATAAAAGTAAAAACCAATGCAATATTTGATCGCCTTTTTTTGTCAAACAAATAATATACACAAATAGGCCAAAACAAAAATATTCCGGCACTTTGCAACAGTGTTAAACGGATAAACAACAGCGGTGATGATTCATAGCTATCAACAAAAGAAAACTCCTGCACAGATGATGCAATAAGTGAACAGGGAACTACAAGACCTGCAAGTATAAATAGTATAAAACTAGATAAGATAAAAATCTGCGTTGGCACAACAAAATTTGAATTATTTAAAACAGAACCAGAGGGCATCTTTTTTTTTATAAATCTTGTTAACAAAGGAATAAAAAGAATTATTGTACACAAGACTGGCAAAAATATACGCGCAGCAGACATTCTACGCGACAGGGTATATGCGTATAACGCGATAACGCAAAGGCTAAACACCGCATAAATTATACTTTTTGCATGTTTTGTTTTTAGCAAGATATTTTTTAAAAGCGAAAACATATTGTTCATTGTCCAATAAAACACAAGACCTGCAGGTGAGTTATAAAGCAGCACAAAAAATACGGCAGCTATTAGGTAAACTTGGATTTTATCTTTAAGTAAAAAACCGCGTGTATAAATTGTGCCGGAAATACAGTTTATAACTGTCATTATAATAGGCATTACATTTATGCCAACAGTCCCAATATGGAGCAATTCATCCTGCACACTCAAATCGCGAAGCATAAAAAAAGAGACTCCGCGTAACATATCTAAATGTGATATATATGAATAGGCCGCTATAAAAAACGGAATCTGTATCAATAAACTAAAAGTGTTACGCAATGCAAAAACCGGATGATAGTGATTCTGTCTATAGCAAGCAGAAAGAATCATATATTGTTCATCTCCGGAAAAAACGGCTTTTATTTTTGCAATCTGTAAAGCGAGCCGCTTTTGAATATTGCGTTCGGTTTCTTGGTGTTTTTCGGCAATAAAATAAAGCGGTAATGTAGACAGTGTTACTGCAACACTAACTCCAATCAGCGAAAGCACCGTATTATCAAAAATACGATGAACAATCATAAAGGAGTATTCGATAATTAATGTGATTGGATAAATTATTATTGTGTATAAAATATTAAGCATTGCGTCCTGATCTTGCTATCTTGTTTATTGATTTTTTTTCTAATGTTGAACTTCAGTCCAGTTTGCCGGATCAAATATATTGTCGTGAACAAATATCCATTCATCATCATTTATTTTAAAAGTATTTTTATTGTGGCGGTGTGCAATAAAAAGATCATTGTTTGTAATAAACACACCTTTCTGCTTTTGATCAGACAAAAGTATTTTACCTGTTGCAGGATTAACAGGATTTTCAATAATATCTTTTGTTGCAAGCATCGGAACATCTGCATTTGTCATAAACGACATCTCAGTACTTAATTGCCCATGTGCATTAAAATCTTTTACCAACAACACAGGATTGTAGCGCTCGCGGCGTTTATTGCGTATTGTAAAATCATCGCCTGAAATTCCGGCATCTACGTTTGAACCATGATCGGAAACAATTATGATACGAGTATTATCGTAAACATTGTTTTTTTTTAATTCATCTAAATATTCACCTAAGCGGTGATAAAAAGCTGCATTGGTATGATATGTTGTGCTTTCAGCAAAAGCGCCCTTCCCTTTATTTGTAACTTTTTTTACCAGAATATAATCAGGATACTGAAAAAAAATATTTTCGTGTGTTAACTCATTTGTAATAAAAAGTGCGGATGCATAATCTGCGTTGTATGTTGTCAACTCCGACAAAAAATCCAACACCGAGTATGAATCAATAACAAGTTCGTCGGCTTTGTTATGCGGTGTTTTCCAATAGCTACCTTCATTGTATATCAAACTCCGAATTGCAGGCGGCGACATTTTAAAAAGTGAAAACCAAAAAATATTTTCTTTTATTTGACTATCTGCAAGATTGGTTTCTGAAAAATTGTTTTTAGAGAGCCAAATGTTTTTATAGTGTCCAAGCGTATTGATTGCATTTACATTTTTTAAGTCTTTATAAATAGTTGTATCCGGCACCCAACTATAATTTGCCCATGAAGGATCGGTAACAGTAACATGAAAACCTTCATTACTAAAAAGAATAGGCAGCATTAAAAGTGCTTCGTTATGCTTTTCCTTTAACGGAATGTTACCGCGCTCGTTCATTGCAATCGGAGTATATTCGTAACCGCCCCATATAGGAGGCACGCCCATAACAGTATGGGCACTAAACGAAACAGTGTTTGGAAACAATGTAAATCCATCGAACTGTGTATACAACAGAGGGTATTCGTCAAAAACCGGTTTTACAAACCCGTTTATTGCACGGTCTGCCATTATGATGATCACATTCTTATTTGTTTTAGAAAGTGAAAACACCGGATTTATATTGCTAATATTTTTTTGATCATCGTTCGATTGTTTTTTTGGTTTTTGAATTGCAAGTTTTAAATATTCTTTTTGTATACTGACAATATATGGAACACTCAATCCTGCAATCACAACTAAAGTAATCGAAAATATTGCTATCAATTTTTGCAGATAGTTTTTACGTATCAAAATGATAAATCCAATTGTAACAAGAATAATCGAAAATAAATTTAACACTGTTGTAAAAACTATACCTGATTTTAACAGTGCCGGTGTATCGAATTGGAATGTATTAGAGATTGTGCCGTAGTTGCCCGGAAAAACAAAAAGATTAATTATAGAGTACAAAAGCAGCAATGAAAATAAAACTGCCAACACAGGTTCAATCTTTTTTTTAAATAACAACGCAATGCATGACGGCCAAAAGAAGAAGCTGCCGAATGAAATAAAAAATGCGTAGGCAATGAATGTAAAAGGAGATTCGGCAGAATCAATAAAACTAAATTCCTGCGGCGAAGAAGCAATTACTATACATGGAATAACTAAGCCTGCAAGAAAAGTAAGGGCTGCAGCATTGATAAAGAATAACTGCAAACAATTATTAGCGTCATAGGGTTTAACACCCACTGCACGTATTTTGTTGATTATAATCGGCAATAACAAAATAAATGTTGCCGCACATATTGTAAGGATGCGTAAATGCAATTCACCTGTGTGAATAAATAACACATATAAATCAATTAAAAAAACAATAGCAGATGCAAGAATCCAAATTGTTTTTTTGGGATTTTTTATTTTGTAAAGGACATGCTTAACCAAAGAGAACACATTATTTGCCGTCCAGTATAGCACCAATCCTGCAGGTGCGTTATACAACAGCACCAAGAAAACTGCCGCTATACCAAACAACTGAATTTTATCACGTAGTGGAAAATCCCGTGTGTATATCACTGCAGCAATAACATTGATCGCAGTCATTAAAATCGGCAGCAGATTTATATGCATGCCTGCAAATTGAATAAGCGCGTCACCGGCACCCAAGTCCGCAATAGCCAAAAACCGTGCTCCATTCAATATTTCTAAATGCGAAAGATATGAATATGCTGCAATAAAAAACGGTATTTGAATCAGCAAGCCAAAAGTACTACGCAAAGCATACATTGGGTGATAGTGGTTTTGCCTGTAGTACGCCTGCAGCATCATATATTGTTCGTCGCTTTTGAATGCCGATTTTATTTTGCGTATTTTATTTTTAAGTTTTTTTTGTGTATCACGTTCAATTTGTTGATAGTGTTCTGCAATTGCATAAAGAGGCAGACATAACAAGCTTGTTGCTGCGCTTACAGCTAAAACAGAAATACTTGGGTTCGCAAAAACACGTTGCGATAATGCAAATACAAAGTCTATGATCTGTACCAATGGCGCAATGATAATAGTGTAGAGTGTATTAAAAATAAAAATCACTTACTAGCACTCCAGTTATCCTCATCAAATATGTTGTCGCGGACATGCAGCCATTCACGGCTTTTTATTTTAAAATTATTTTTTGCATGATATTCCGGTGTCCAAAGACTAGATGTGGTTACGGTGATGCCATCTGATTTATCTGCTTTTAGAATATTTTGTGTTGCAGGATTAACAGGATCATCAATAATGTTCTGTGTTGCAAGTATAGATGTATCTGCATTTGTCATAAAAGAGTTATCAGTAATGAGTGTGCCGCTTGAATTAAAGTCTTTGAACATAAGTAAAGGATTGAATGCATTTATTCCGCTGCCCGCACCGTGATCTGCAACAATTACAATGCGTGTGTTGTCATATACATCATTATCTTTTAAAAATTCAAAATATTTTTTTAAAAGCAAAAATGCCGCAACATTTACGTGGTATCCGCTATCTCCATTTTTATTAATATTTTTACCTTGCGGAGTATAATCAGGTAAACTTAATATTGCCGGTTCATGTGTAAGTTGATTTACAATCACCGTAAATGTGTCAATATTTTGATTTGATATTTCAGTTATCGCAGGCAAGGCATCAAGCGCCGCATATTCATCAAGTGTTAATAAAGGAACACTAACCGATGAACTAATATCTGCCATCCATTCGGCATTGTCATATATTGCACTACGAAAAAATTCAGGAGCTGCTTTAAAAAAAGAAAGACGCAAAAGATTGTCTTTTAAAAATTGTGACGCAGACAATATATTTGCATCTTTATGCTCGCGTATCCAAGCCTCTGTGTACCGTCCAACGATGTTTTCGGCTTTTATTGCCGGATAGTTTTTGTAAAAACTTAAATCAGGTCTGTAACTATAATTTGCCCACGACGGATCTGTAACAGTTGTTTTAAAACCATGTTCAGAAAATATACGAGGCATAACAAGTAATGCTTCGTTATGCCGCTCTACAAGAGGCATACCTGTATCAATAGCAAGTTTTTCCGGCACATACTCATAACCGCCAAAAAGCGGCGGCGCACCAAAAAGTGTAATTTCGCCAAAAGAAGCGCAATTTGGATACCATGTAAACCCGCTAAATGTATCATACAATTCCGGTTTCTCTGCAAAAATATGCGGAACATAACTAGAGAGAGCTCTGTCCAACATTATAACAAGTACATTTTTTCCGATACCTGAAAAGCTAAAAACTTTTGTCAGATCAGAAGTTTCAGTACGTGTTTTTGAATATGCTTTAAAATCAACTGCAATTGATGTAATTTTCAATATTGAAAATCCTAACAATCCTACAAATAGGATGATGTGAACTGAAAATAAAATTTTCCTTTTGAAAAAAAATAGATAAACACATACTATTGCCGCCGCAAGCAAAATTACAATTTCTATAATTATTTTTACCGCTCCAATTGTAAAAAGAGGATTGGAAAATGTCATTGTAGTTGTAAAGAAACCATAGCCGCCTGCAAAAAAATACACATTGATTAAAAATAAAATAAGCGCCACAGATAAAAGCGCAGTCAAAATATTTTTAGTTTTGTTTCCAAATAGGGCATATATGGCGGCAGGCCAAAACAAGAAGCATCCAAAAGCTTGAAGGGCAATATTCCAGACAAAATAAAATGGCGATGCATGATTTTCGATATACGAAAACTCTTGAACAGAAGATGCAATAAGCATAAGCGGAATTACAAGACCTAATAATAAAAAAATATTACCGGCTGAAATCAAAAATATTGATCTTTGCGTTGTACTGTTTTTTGAATCGGCAGATACAACAGAAAACAGTTGCTGTAATTTTTTTGCAGCCAATATAAAAATCGGAATAAAAAATACGACAGAAGCTGCAAGAACTACTAAAATATGTTTAACAATCGATCGTTTATGAAAAACAAATAATGTGTAATAATCAACATAAAGAGCAATTACGCAAAGAGCTATCCAAATTATTTTTTTTGCATGCGGAATATGACGTATAACATTTTTTGCAAGCGAAAACACATTGTTCATTGTCCAGTAAAGAACAAGACCTGCAGGCGAGTTATACAGCAAGGCCAAGAAAATAACTGCCATACCGTAAAGCTGTACTTTTTCGTTAAGTAAAAATCCGCGTGTATATATTACACCCGTTGTTATATTTATTGCGGTCATCAAAATAGGCAGGATGTTTATGCTATGCCCAAATGCCCTGAACAACCCGTCAGGCTTGCTTAAATCGTGTATAAAAAAAAAGGAGGTACCCTGTAGTAAAGGTAAGTGCGAAAGATATGTATATGCCGCTATAAAAAAAGGTATTTGAATAAGCAGGCTGAATGTGTTACGTAACGCAAAAACGGGGTGGTAGTGTTCCTGTTTATAATATGCACTTAAAATCATGTGGCGCTCATCGCCTGTGAATGTAGATTTTATTTTGTGCACTTTTGCAGCAAGCCGTTTCTGTGTTTCGCGTTCTATGTGTTGCCATTTTTCTGCCATTAGATAAAGAGGCAATGTACACGCTGTAACAATTCCGCTTACACCCAAAACTGCAACACCCGGAGTAAACAAGCGTTCAAAAGTTATAAACACAAGCTCAATGATTCTGACAATTGGAAATATAATTATGCTGTAAAGAATTGATGTCATTTTTTATTTTTACTGTCCAACTGCAAAATACTTAAAACCTTTTTGTTCAATATCTTGTCTGTTATAAATATTGCGTAGATCAAACAACAAAGGCTGTGAAAGAAGTTGTTTTACTCTGTTAAAATCAAGATTGCGGTATTGATTCCATTCTGTAACTATTACAAGAGCATCCGATCCTTTTATTGCATCATACTCATCATCAAAATAACAAACAGATTCTGTTACATCTTGCAGATCCAGTTTTGCACTGCAAACCGCTTGCGGATCAGTTGCATTTATTGCCGCACCGTTGCGGACAAGTTCTTTAATAATATAAAGAGATGGCGCTTCACGTACATCATCTGTGTTAGTTTTAAAAGCAAGTCCTAAAATCGCAATAGTTTTATTTTTCAAAGTTCCACCCATACCCGCAATTATTTTATTAACCATTCTTTGTTTTTGCGCTTCGTTAGTTTTAATTACTGCTTCAACAATAGATAGCGGACTTTTATTTTTTTTAGCAATATATGCAAGTGCATTTGTATCTTTTGGAAAACAGCTTCCGCCATATCCAGGACCGGGATGCAAAAATTTTCCGCCAATGCGCCCGTCGCGTCCAACAGCTTTTGCCACATCTCTAACGTCAGCTCCTACGCTTTCGCAAAGATTTGCTATTTCATTGATGAACGAAATTTTTACAGCCAGAAACGCATTGGCAGCATACTTAATCATTTCGGCAGACTCAATATTAGTTTCGATATACGGCGTATCATTTAGATATAATGCATGATAAACCTTTTTCATGATGCTATATGCTTGTTCGCTTTCTGCACCAATAACTATGCGGTCTGTATGTGTAAAATCTTGAATTGCATTACCTTCACGTAAAAACTCAGGATTTGAAACAACATCAAAATCTATATTGATGTTTCGGTTTATCAACTCTTCTTTAATCCATGCTTTTACTTTTTGACCTGTGCCGACAGGAACAGTACTTTTATCAACTATAACTTTATATTCCGTGATAGTTTTTCCGATACTACGAGCTGCACCGCAAAAAATAAAACAGTGTTGCAACATGATTGCCCCCTCCATTGCTGTGTGTGCTGTTGTAAATACGTTTTTATTTTACAGAGACTATGGTTGGCTAACCCCTGCTCTGATTTTTTCAAATC
>BTID01000039.1:0-17845 GCA_036245275.1 Termitinemataceae bacterium | reverse complement strand
TATCCGCATGGCAGCAAACCGGCATTATGCGCGGCGCATCTCATATCTGCATAGCGGCTTTCGCTAATACCGTTAAAAATAACACCTTTTATTCCGCTGTTTTTTTTGTGATGAACAAATCCTTCCAACACGGCAGTAATCGAGTTACCTACGCTGTGGGCATCGACAACAAGTACCGCAGGTGTTGATGTTGCACTAGCAACTGTATATGCAGAACATTGATCAGTGCATGCAATCCCGTCATAGTAAGCCATTGCACCTTCAATAACACACAATGAATTACCGCCAAACTTTTTAAGGTGCTCTTGCATAGCAGAGTCATCATTTAAAAAAAACGGATCGATGTTGTAAGACGGCACACCAAGTGCGGCGCGGTGAAACATCGGGTCGATATAATCCGGACCGCATTTAAATGCTGTTACAGAAATTCCACGTTCTTTTATTGCAGATAACAGTGCGCAGACTACCGTAGTTTTTCCGCAACCGGAATTAGTGCCTGTTATAAGAAGTCTATTCACAAGTATTTCCTAACGTGATGATCGTAATTGGATTATTGGCAATCAACATCGTGCTGCCGCCAATTTTTTTATAATGTGATGCTGCAATCTGCACAATATTTGAATCTGGGAACGATGCAATTACAGCAGATGTAGTTTCAATACTGATCGATGTTATCACAATCCGCACATTGATATTTTTTGTACGTGCCGCATTAATAATTTCTTTTGTAGTGCCGCTTGATCCGCCTATAAAAACAAGATTAGGAGGCGGCAAGTCTGTCAAATCCTGCGGGGCTTTACCGCATATAATGTTGACATTTCCAAGATGAAACTTGCGGCAATTTTCTTTTATTAGCGGTATTGCACTTTGTTCTTTTTCCAGCGCGTAAACAGTCCCTTGCCAAGCTGCCAGTGCCATTTCAACAGTAATTGAACCTGTTCCAGCTCCTATATCCCAGCAAACATCATCTGGTGCTACAGACAGTTTTGACATCACAACAGCGCGCACTTCACTTTTTGTCATAGGAATATTTTCGCCGCGTACAAATTCTGTATCAGGAATTCCAAAACGCACACTAGAGGACGGCGCATCATTTTTAAAAAGTAAAACACAAAGTGATGATAGCTCGCACGTCAACAAATTTTGTACATTTGTCCAAAAAATATTTTCGTTTGCAAGAGAAAGATTTTCACCTACACAAACTTCAATGTTATGAAATCCTGCATTGCATAATGCTTGCGCAATCAATTTAGTATTATTTCCTGTAAGGCAAAACACAAAACGCTTCCGCCTAACCATGCTTACAATGCCGCAAGCAGGACGTCCGTGTGCGCTAAAAAATGCTGCATCCTGCCAAGCAAGTTTTAGACGGGCAAAAAAAATTTGCACTGATGATATTCCGGGAATAAACGTAAGATTACAATCTTCTATTTGCGCTGAATCTTTTGCGATGTTATTAGCTGCGCTGTAAAATCCTGTGTCGCCGGAAACAAGTATTGCAAACTTTTCTTCTTTGCTGTCTATTATTTTTTTTATTATTTCGCAGGGTTTGTAAATTGCATAAGATATTTTTTCTTTGGCATACTCAAGAATTAAGCGCTCGCTCCCAAAAAAAATTTTTGCATCTGCAATTGCACTAATAGCTTCTTTTGTAATTAAAAAATCTGCAGCCCCGCAGCCGATCACAACAATATGCTTCAATTTAACAATAAGCCTATTATGAGTTCAAAAAAAAGTCAATGGTTTTAGTTTCTAGCAAAAATATAAAACATGGTGTAGAATTAACTTAGAAATTAGTTTATAGGAGGAATTTAAGAAATGATAAATAAAACTCAAGAGAGGACAAAAATTACATTTGAAATTTCCGGCAAAATGGATGCAGTTTCATCGCCGGTGCTTGAATCAGAAATCAAAGGACTAAGCCATATTATAAAAGAACTTATTTTTGATTTAGGAAAAGTTGAATTCATTTCCAGTATAGGTTTGCGGAATGTATTATTGGCATTCAAAACCATGAAGGCAAGGAACGGCAAATTTAGCATACTTAACATTCCGCCTCAGGTAAAAGAAATTTTTGAGATGTCCGGTTTTATGAATACATTCCAACGAGATGAAAAACTCATAATTATAGAAAAAATTGCAGATGAAAAATCTGTTTTTTATTCGCTTGTCGGTGTGCTAGACGAGGAAACATCAATAAATTTTGAACAAAAATTATTCGACTTAAAACCAAAGAAACTTGAGTCGATTACTTTTGATTGCGAAAAGTTAACTTCCATAACAGATGAAGGCTGCTGTGCATTGCACAACGCACAAACTTTTTTAGGCAGCAGTATGACTTTACTTAACACAAAGAAAGAAGTTACAGATAAAGTTGCAGCTTCAGAAATTGCTAAAATGTTACCTGATCCACAGAAATAAATTGTAATTTAGAGTTACCCTAATTTTTTTAGCGCAAAGTGCCGATGATAGGGTAATGCGTGTGCTTAAATACTTTTCCGCAATTTGGGTAGCCCTTCTTTTTTATTCTGTTTCATCTATACTTGTCGGTGCAATGGGTTTGGATGCATACAAACAACTGAATGAACAACGGATAAAGCAAATTGAAAATTTAACAAAGCTTAAAAGCACAAACGAAGAATTACTGGGATTAAGAGAAGCGTTGAACTATGATTACGACACAATTGCTGTTTATGCCCGCGCGCTTGGTTTTGGCACAAGCGACGAACGGTTTATCAAAATTGTTGGAGTGGACGAAAAGCAAACCAAAATACCTGATGCCGGTGAAATTGTAAACACAACTGCTTTGAAATATGTTGAAGACAAGACACTGCGCATTATTTCGATAGTGATTGCACTGTCTATGGCTGGCTGCATTGCTATTGTCGATGTCTTGCAATTTATAAGAAATGCCTAACGTGCCGCTCCCTGTTAATCTAAAATTTTCATAAACCTTGAACTTTGTACTGTGCTTAAAAATTGTTTTACAGCTCCTGCTTCAAAACGCACTTTGATAATAGGACCGTCTTCGCTTTCTTTTATGCTGAATACTTCACCGTAGCCGTTATCTTCGTGGAATACTCTGTCCCCAAGCCGCCATTTTCCGTCTGACGATGTTTTTAATTTACCTGTGCTTTTTAGTATGCTATTGATTTTATCGTCTGTCCCATAATCATCATCTGGAGCGCTTTTGTATTTTGACTGAGTTTCAAAACCATAAGGCACATTGCCTTCAATTGACACTTTTGATTTATCCATTTCCAATAAAAACAATGACGGACTTGTAAATTGCAGCATGCCGTAAATACGCCGCTGCGTACAGCATGTTAAATAAAGTGAATCCATAGCGCGTGTCGCACCCACATAAAAAAGGCGGCGCTCTTCTTCTAAATCATCTACATTTTTATCGGTGCGTGGAAACAAGCCCTGCTCTAATCCGGTTATAATAACATTTTTGAATTCAAGACCTTTTGTGTTGTGCATAGTAATTAAGGTTACGCGATCTAAATTTTCTTTGTCGTCATCGACAGTGCGGTCAAGTTCTATGCGCTCCAAGAAATCGCGCAATCCTTCTTTACTTGCAGGATAAAGGCTTGCACTGTTTATCAATTCCTGAAGGTTAGCTATGCGCTGCTCACCCATAAGCTCGTCATGCTCAATGTGATACTGGTCGATTTTGGAATATATGATCAATGCAGCCAAGCATGTAGAAAGTCCGTCTGCACCGCGTACTGTTTTTGATTTACTTTGCTGCTTGTTAAAATCTTTTATCAATTCTTTGTTGCCGTTTATTATTTCTTTGCCGATGTTAATTGCAAACAAAAAATTCTCCAAACCTTTTTTTGCACTGCTTGACAAATTTGGTAAAACATTTTTTGCTGCCAGCTCTATATTCCAATCTTCAGTATTAAAGCGTTCGTCCAAGATACGTTCTACCGCTATTTTTCCAAGTCCGCGTGCAGGTTTATTTACAACACGTTTAAAACTAATTTCGTCTTTGCTGTTAAACATAAAAGATAACAGTGCCGTTGCATCTTTTATTTCTTCGCGCTCATAAAATTTTACGGTGCCTACAATTTTGTATGGTATTTTAAGGCGGACAAAAACATTTTCAAAGCCCATAGACTGCGCATTAGTGCGGTATAAAATTGCCCAGTCCGAATATCGTCCGCATGCTCCCGTTATAGGATCCTGTTTTTTAACAGAGTTTTTTATTTTGGCACCGCAATACTTAACTTCTTCATCTTGATCTGACAAAAATACAATGTTAGGCATTAAGCCAATACCCCGTTCCGCTTTTAATTCTTTACCAAGTCTGCCTTTGTTTCGGCTAATAACAGAGTTTGCTGCATCCAAAATATATTTTGTAGAGCGGTAGTTTTGTTCAAGCCGAATGATGTCTGCCTCGCTGCCGTCTTGTGCGCAAAACCGTTTTGGAAATTCTAAAATATTTTTGATCTCGGCCCCGCGGAATCTGTATATAGACTGATCATCATCACCTACAACACAAACATAAGTTTCTTTACTACATAATGTTTTTAAAAGTTTAAACTGAGCAACATTTGCATCTTGGTATTCGTCCACCATAATTGTTCTAAAACGATCTTGTATGCGTGACCGTAGTTCATCATTTGCTTCTAAAATTTCAACAGGCTTTTTTATAAGATCGCCAAAATCAACATTGCCGGTTTTATGCAAATGATCTTCATAAGCTTTGTAAATATTTCGGAATTTTTTTGTGTGGTTGATTACTTCCAGTTCAGCATCATCAGGGTCTAAAAAATAATCTTTTGCCTTTGCAATTAAATGTGCTGTAAGTTTAAGATCCTTTTTTGCAGCTCCCGCCATAAGCGGGATCGATTTTAAAAGTTCCGTAGAATCATCATCATCATAAATATTGAAGTTGGAATCGATGCCGCCATATTCGCCCCAGCACCTTAAAAAGTATGCGCCAAATGAATGAAATGTCCGCAACATTGCATCTTGTGCACGAGGTTCAATCGCGGCGGCACGGTATGCCATCTCTTTTGCGGCTTTGTTGGTAAATGTTACCGCCAGAATTGAGCGCGGCGGAGAGTTCTTTTCGCGTATCAAATATGCAATCTTGGTGGTTATAACACGAGTTTTACCGGAGCCGGCACCTGCAATAATTAACAGCGGCTTACCGGTGTGAAACACGGCTTGCCGCTGCATATCGTTTAACCCTTCTAAATATTCCGGAATTTCCATTAGAGCTTGGCAGCCTGAATATTCGCAATTTTATAACTAAGGTCAGCATCGTTAATCGAAAACACAAACTCTTCGCCTATACGTCTATTGATTATTGATTTACCTAATGGTGATAAATACGAAATAACCTTGTTGTCCGGATCAGATTCCCAAGGACCTAATAACGTATATGTTTCGTCAGTTCCCTTTGTTATATTGTTTAGAGTAACAACCGTACCAAAAGAAACACTGTTTGTGTTTATTGTACTTGGATCGAACAACTGTGCCCTGTCAATTTCATCTTTTAGTTTTGTACTTGTGGAGTTTAATATTTCCTGCCTTTCTTTTGCAGCTTTGTATTCAGCATTTTCACGCAAGTCGCCTAAAGATAAAGCAAATGCAATTTCTTTTGAATTTTTTGGAATTTCGACATCCATAATATTTTGAAGTTGTTTTTGTTTTTCGTCGTACTTTGCAACGGTAACAATAAGTGTGCGTGTAATAACTTCTTTTTGTACAGTGCCCAAAAATTTAAAGTCCGGATCTTTTTTGATTATGCGGTTCTTTAGTTTTAGTTTATCTGCTGGATCTAGGTCTTTTACATCTTCTATAAGTGTCCAAATACGGACAATAGTGTCACGGTTACCAGCATCGATATAGTTGTTTAACACTTCATCTTTAAACAGAATTGTCCAAATTTGTTTATTTATTTTTTTGTTTTCTGTTGTATCTTGGTGGTTATCGATTTCGCGGTATGTTACTTCCAAAACATGCACCAAAGTTATAATAATTTTTTCTTCTGTAAGACCTGTTTGCTTAAACAGATCATCATCGCGGAAGTTTTTATAGAACCACACAACAGCCTCGCGGTTATCTTTGTAGTTTTCAAAACAGGTCTTGATCATTGATACAATTTTGTCGCCGCAATTTGTTTCTTTTAAAGATTCCAGTATCGCCAAGCTCAGTGCATAAGGGAAAAGTTTTAGATAGATATTTTGCCATTCCGGCACAAACAATTTTATTTGCTCCAAAAAATCTTCTTTTAATTTTGAATCTTTTATTTTTAAGAAAAGATTAGGCACATCATAAACATTTTCAAAAATGTTTAAAAAATTTAATTGCAACTGAGCTGCTGCAAACGGATAGTCAACTGCTAACTCTTTTATCATTAAGTAAGACGGAAACAAATATTCGGATTGCTGCTGTGCATTTTTTAAGTAACCGTAAAAAAAGTTCAGCATATCTTTAAAGTATTCAGAATCCGGTTCTATATTCTTTAATGCCGCAAAATCGCGGACAATGTCAACACGTTTGTGAAATTTCTTTTCTGCTTTAAATTCGTTATACAGTTTTTCGCCGCTATCAATAGGCCGCTCCCGCACTGTATATATATTGATGTTTTCCGGACTTACACCAAAAGACAGATCGTTTTTTAAAATATCTTTTGCTTTTGTAGACCAAGCCGTCCATTCACCGGCTGTCAAAACAGAAGGCACCAATTCCGCTTTAATTTTTTTTAACTCGCAATAGTTGTCGAAACTTTTGATGATTGTTTTTAATGCCCATACAATTTCTGCTTTTATTTTGTCGTGCAAATCCTCTTTGCTATGAGTTACTTTTAGCACCCAAATATGGTCTTTTGTAAGCGTTTGCAGGGCATTTATCGCCATTTTTAATGACATTGTATGCGCACGTTTTTTTGCAAAGTCAACTACGATATTATCACCTTCTACCTTTGCAATGCGTCCAACACCCCATGTTCTGTGGAATACAAAATTACCTTTATCAAACGCAATGTGTTTTTCAAAGTCCATTATAGCTTCGTGAACATTGCGCCAGCCTTGCGTAAGGTTAGAAATCTTTATATATTCTTCTACAAGACTGTGTTCTGCATATTTTTGACGCAGACATTCTGTTATTTCTTTACGTGCATTTGAATCACGATCATCATAACCTAGAATAATTTTTAGTACATTGATTGCCGTATTTATATCACCGCGCTTTTTACAAGAGGCATAAACATCTTGTAAAAGTAAAGATGCCTTTTCGTTGCTTATATTTTTTGCAATACGTGCTTGAACATTCAAAAAATAATCAATGTCTTCCGGTTGATACTCTAAAAGTTTTATCCATATTTCGCGTATGTTTATAAATAATTGTTTGTTTATGTAGCGGTGAATTGACTTTTTATAATATTCAATAGCACTTTCAATATCAGCATTTTTTTCTGCACGTTCAGCTAAGAATTTTGCAATATCAGCTTCTTCAGGATCGCATGCAATAAGCCGCTTGTAGACATCGATCATCTTGTCTTCTTCGTTATCGCTTTTATAGCAATCACCAAGTGTGCGCAATGCAAATTTCGACTCGCCGTAATCAAGTATGCGCTCGCAAAGGCGGCGGACTATATTGGATTTTTTGTTGTCTACAAAAATGCTGACAAGATTTATAAGTGTAGCGTCATCAATAATCTGTTGCGAAAGAGCCGTTATACCGGAAAAATAAACGGCAATAATGCTGTTCTTGGAATGAGTTAAATGTTCATCACAAAGCTCTTTAAGAGCAACTAATGCCCCAAGCTTTTTTGCTTCTTCAATAATCTCGTCAAGCTCTATGAACTTATCTATCGAATAGTTGCTTAACGCGGCTCGTGTAAACTTTTCCTCGTTCAGCATATCTTGAACTTTTTTTAGTAAGACATCTGTCATTTGTTTCTCCTAAAATCAATGCATAAACCGTTCGTAAATTGAAGGGTCTATAAGCTTTATTTTTAATTTTATCCCTTCTATTAAGGAATATGAATTTTCTTCGTTTTCGTAATAATCCATAAGCCACAAATATTTATTTATAAGCCTGGGAACTAAAACAGATTTATTAAGAGGATTGGTTAGCAACTCGTTTTCTAACAAGAAAATCGACTGTTTTAGTTTTGCCGCTTCGGATAACTTTAGAACCCGCTTTGCAGTGAATACGCCCAACAAAGTGCCGTAAACACCCATACTCTCCAAAAGCTCATCACCGGAAAATCCGAGTTTTGCAACACTATCCGCAAGTCTGTGTATCATATCTGATTCCAAGGAATCAATCTGCACAGAACAAGGATCAACATAGAATGCCTCACGGAAAAGCACTTTGGAAGCTTTAGTTTCCCCAATCAGTGCGTAAACATCAGCAAGCTCAGATATTGCCTGACCATCCTCTTTTTTAAATTGATTAGCCTGTTTTAAAAATAATAATGACTGTTCGTAATCTCCTACGCCTTTATAACAGCGACCTACTTGTAATAAAAGTTCCGGATCGTGCCGCATTGCGCCATCATCCAAAACCGCCCTATAATTTTGCAACGCCAAACTGTAAACAAGATGGCGCATTGCATACTGACAAGAGTCAAATTGCTCGCCAAGCCGCTCCAGAAAGCCGTAATAACTTTTCCATTGGGATATCAAAAACATCCCGCGCTCGTAAGAATTGGCTAAAGTTTCAAGATTTTTAATCTTATCCGCCCACCAATTTAGGCATTTTATAGCGTATAAAGCTTCTTTATGCTCAAAATTGACACGTAAGGCTTCGTCCAAGCAATTAAGCGCATCCTGCGGCTTTAGCTCTTTAAGCTTGCTATACGCATTGCGGACAAAAACCTGTGCTTTTGAAAAATCGCTTTGTCCACATGTATCGTCATATTTAGGCATAAATTATTGAAACTTCTAGCACACCTTTGTTTCCTTACACCAGCGTCCGCCATACGATAACCGCTAATTGAAGAAAACTCTACACTATTAATTATATCGGCATTAAAAAGTTTTGGCAACACAACTAAAACAAAAAAGCCGCCCCATGCTAACAGGGAGCGGCTTTTAAAGTAGGCAGATGCTATCCGCCTTGTCGCCTAGTGTGTATGCAAGCGCGGCTTAGGAGATAACCGCAATTATATCAGACATACGCACTACAAGGTGATCGGCACCGTCAATTTTTAACTGAGAGCCCGCATACTTGTCGTACATAACACGTTCACCCACAGAAACAGTGATCTTTTCTTTTTCTGTTCCGGGACCTACAGCTACAACGACACCTTCTTGTGTTTTTTCCTGAGCGTTATCCGGTATTATTATACCGCTGGCTGTTTTTGTTTCCGCTTGTGCAATTTTTACCAAAACGCGATCTGAAAGTGGTTTTATGGTCATAAAAGCCTCCAATTTAAAATGATTTTATTATGATCAAAATATATGAAAAAAACTGATTCTTGTCAAGACGGTAGACGGTCAAAAATAAATTGCCGCTCTGCGGCGGGTGTTTTTATTGAATCTGAGCCCCCACCGTGATATACAGTTGCTGCAATGAGCGGAAGCCGGAATCTATGACGCGGGAAAAGGCTTCTACCATAAACGGCAGGGTTGCCATTATAAGCACAAATGCCACAGTTATAGAAATTGGGAAGCCTTCAGAAAGCAGGTTGATCTGAGGGGCAGCTTTAGAGATTAGACCGGTTGCAAGCGAGGTTAAAAATAGCGTTCCTAAAATCGGCATACTGATTATCATTGCATCTAAAAAAAGGCGCGGCAGGGCACCGGCTATCATAGCTAGAAATTCATCTTTGCCGTGCAGCAGCTCAATAATGTTTAGCGCCTGTATTGAGCGCCAAAAGCCGCCTAAAAACAACTCGCGCAAGCCGTCCATTGCAAGGAATGTCAGCATAGCAACTAGGTTTAAATACTGACCAATCAATGGGTTTTCTGTTTGTGCCAACGGATCAAAAGTTTCTGATGCTCCAAAGCCCATTTGCAGCGAAAAGAATTGTCCGGCGGTGGAGAAGGCTGCAAAAATTATCGTCATAAAAAAACCGATTGTTATGCCGATTATTCCTTCGCCTATGATCAATAATAAAAAGCCTAAACTAAAAAAACCGCCTTCTAATGTTAGTTGAATTCCGGGTAGTGCCGCTGCAATCTCCGTCCAATCACTCTGTACTTGTGCTGTAGGAAATACTGCAAAGGCGGCAAAACCGGCAAGGGCTATTTTTGCAACTTGCGGTATTGATTCGGAAGATAACAAAGGGGCAACTTCGATCATAGCAAGTGCGCGGACAGCAATCAAAATAAATACTGGCGCATTATTTAATATTTCGTCTAACGTACAGCATCCTTCATACTTTTAACATATTCATAAATGTGCGGCGCGGCATTTTCGCCATGCGATGCAACAATTTTTACAATTGCGCTGCCTACAATTATGCCATCTGCAATTTTGGAAAAATCCTTTGCCTGCTGAACTGTATTAATGCCGAAGCCAATTGCCGCAGGAACTGTTGAGGACGCTTTTATTGTTTTTAAAATTGATGCTAAATCTGTTTGTATATTGCTGCGCACACCAGTAACGCCCATAGACGAGACAACATATATAAATCCGTTTGCGTTTTTTGCAATTTCTGATATACGTTGTTCTGATGTTGGTGCAATTAACGAAATAAGATCTATGCCATGCTTTGCCGCTATATTTTTTACATCAAAACTTTCTTCGTAAGGAAGGTCAGGAATTATGATGCCGTCTAATCCACATTCGCATGATTTTTTTAGGAAGGCTTCTGTACCGCAGCTCTCTGAATCCCCTGCATTTCCGTATCTAAAAACCGGATTAAAATATGTTAAAAACACAAGAGGAATTTTTGAAACTTTTCTAACGTCTTTTACTATATCAAACATTTTTTCTACATTCGCACCGGCATTTAATGCTCTGATATTTGCTTCCTGAATTACCTGTCCTTCTGCAATCGGATCAGAAAACGGTATACCGATTTCTACAATGTCAGCTCCTGCTTTTTCCATTTGCAAAATAAATTCAACAGTTTTGCTGCAAGATGGATCACCGCCTGTAACAAATCCTATAAATGCTTTTCCGTTTTGAAATGCTTTTGAAATATTATTATTCATTTAAATTCCTCCCACGATAGCGCGCAATTGCAGCTACATCTTTGTCACCTCTGCCGGATAGACAAATAATTATGCACTCATTTGGCGAAAAATTCTTTGCTGTTTTACATATATGCGCTACTGCATGTGCACTTTCCAATGCCGGAATAATTCCTTCTGTGCGAGATAAATATTCAAATGCGCAAACTGCTTCTTCGTCTGTTACCGGCACATATTCTGCACGTCCGGTTTTGTAAAGGGCGGCATGTTCAGGTCCAATCCCCGGATAATCAAGCCCTGCAGAAATTGAATATACCGGTGCAATTTGTCCTTCGCTGTTTTGGCAAAAATAGCTTTTCATTCCATGAAAAACTCCCACGCTGCCTTTTGCAATAGAGGCTGCATGTTTATCTGTTTCTATCCCTAAACCGGCCGCCTCGCAGCCTATAAGCCGCACATCTTTATCGTCTATAAAATTGTAAAACATACCGATGGCATTACTGCCGCCGCCTACACATGCTGCAACAGCCGCTGGCAGTTTGCCTTCCGCCTGCAAAATCTGTTCACGCGCCTCGCGGCTTATTACACTTTGAAAATCACGGACTATCATAGGGAATGGATGCGGTCCCATAACAGAACCAAGCACATAGTGAGTATCTTGAACACGGCTTGTCCATTCGCGCATTGTTTCGTTAACTGCATCTTTTAAAGTTTGTGTACCGCTTGTAACCACATTCACTTTTGCGCCTAACAATTCCATACGGTAAACATTAAGTGCTTGCCGCTCGGTATCTTCTTTGCCCATAAAAATCTCGCACCGTAAATCAAGCAATGCCGCCGCCGTTGCAGCTGCGACACCATGCTGACCTGCTCCGGTTTCCGCGATGATCCGCGTCTTTCCCATTTTTTTTGCAAGCAGCGCCTGACCTAGCACATTATTTATTTTGTGCGAACCGGTGTGATTTAAATCTTCGCGCTTAAAATAAATTTTAGCACCGCCTAAATCTCTAGTCATCTTCTGCGCAAAATATAAACCGGAAGGTCTGCCTGCATAATTCTTTAAAAGAAAATCAAGCTCTGCACAAAAAACAGGATCGTTTTTGCACTGCAAATAAAATTCTTCCAAACGGATAATTTCGTTCATCAGTGTTTCAGGAATATACTGCCCGCCGAATTCCCCAAATCTGCCTTTTTCCATATAAACTCCTAACGTGCGTCAATATATTTTCATTATATAATATCTAGTGAGTTTTTTGATAGGTGATACACAATCAAAGTGCGTTGCGGAGTTGTTCAATCGGCAGCTTTCTGCCTTTGATTGTTTTTGCCGCCGTAATAAATTTTTTAATATCACTGCCATGTGTTTCGTATAACATTTTTAGATCACTGCTTTTGTTGTAGTATAGGCGGAATAGCTCAAGATAGGCATTGTTGATTTTTATTGACGCAAAATTTTTGTATGAATCTGTTTTAAAATTCTTGTCATATTCCATAGCAAATTTTTCTTGAAAGTTTTTTATTGTAATTTCTTTTTGTTCTGTTTTTAATTCATCGCTAATATCACTTTTATAAATTACATCAAGCAGTGGAATTAAATCTTGAACATAGTTTACAAATGTTTTGCTGTCAGCTTTACGATCCGCCCTAGCTTGAATTTGCACAGCATCTTTGCCGTACATATATTCCATATACAAACGTGCACCCTCTGTTCCCACAATCTCTGCAAGCTCTTCGTTAAAATTCATATCGCCTTTTACAAAAACTGTTGCGTGCATAGATTCATGAATTATCAAATCGGCAAGCTCATCAATTGGATATTCTTTCATATATGAATAAAGCGGGTCGGAAAAAAATCCAAGTGTGCTGAACGCATCAACTTGACGAATCCAAACATCAAGATTTTTTTTGGAAAGCTTTTGCGCTTCGCTCTGTGCATCCTTTGCTGTAAAAAAACCTTTGTATGGAACTGCACCAACAATCGGAAAATGCCACTCGTGTCTTTTAAAAGAAAGTTTTTCCGAAGCAGAAACAATTGCCGCCAAATAATCTCTGTCTATTTCTACATATTTTGTATAATTTTTTGTGCTTTTTAAACCAAGATCTTCTATTGCAAATTTACGGATGCTGTTGATGTTGTCTACAAAAATTTTATTTTTCTGATACTCTTCGCTATCTTGTTCAATGCCGGTAAGAAGTGATTCCAAAGGCTCTGCACTATGCAAATACCCCAGCATAATGCCGCCTTGTTTAAGAGTGTAGCAGCAAGGAAAAAGAACAACAAACAAAAGCATAATAACCGGTGAAAATATTAAAGGTAAATATTTCATATATTATTATCATGCCCGCCCTGTCCCTGTCTGTCTACAGCACAGTTTTTTTTGCGCAAAAAAAACACCGCCTGTAAAAAGGGCGGTGTTTAAGTTTATGCTATTTAGCTTTAACTAAAAAACAACTTTTTATTTGTTTGCAATATTGAGCAATTCGGGGCGTTCCCATCTTACGACGACAGTACCTGAACCGCCGGGATTTCCTGTAGCACCGCCATTGCCTGATTGAGCTGTACCCGGACCGTTACCGCCTTGTCCGATAGTACCCCAGCAACGATAACCTGCCGGACCGCCTGCTGAATACCATCTCCACTGACCGCTTGTGTTGAACATAATGCCCTGTCCGCCTGCATTGGTGCTGTTGCGGCCTGCTGTTGTATGATACCAAGCATCTGTTCCGGCGCCTGAGCCGCCGCTTCCATCGCTGATACCGGCAATCCAACCGCCGTTCCTACCAAAAGCATGACCGGCATGCTTTACTTGATATTTTTTAACATCTGTTGAAAGAGCTTCTTTATAAGCTTGTGTTTGAGTAATATCATCTCCAAACGGATACATATAAGTATCTATGTCAACCGGATATGTTTTAACATTATCAGCCTTTTTGTCCGTGCCGTCGTAATGGAAGTTTACGGTAAGTGCTCTGCCAAGTGATTCTGTCCGTCCGTCACCAGATGTAAAAACTTGACCATTAAGGTCATCCCTAGGCGACCATGTCCATGTAACACCGGTGTAATTCCAGCCGCAAGCACCGCCGCCGCCGTTTCCGCCGTCAGCACCCTTAAATGCCCTTCCATCCCAGTTAGGAGCCGCACCGCCGCCGCCGCCGCCTGGAGCCTCAAGACGGCTTTGTCCTTGACCAAACACAGAAGCACCGCCATTTTGTGATGGGTGATTTACGTTATCAACAGCACCGCCGTTTCCAATTTTAACGGGGAATACTTTTGTGCCGCCGGTAAGTGTAAATTCATCATAATGAATTACACCACCACCGCCGCCGCCGCCTGTTGTACCAGCACCACCGCCGGCACCGCCGCCTGCTACAACAAGAACTTCTACTGTTGCAGGTACATCATGAGTAAATCTTAGCTCGCTGCTCGCTTGTCCGCCATGTGCTACAGGGGTATCCCTAGCTGCAATAAAGAACGAATGGACTTCTTCAACTTTGGTAACAGTGCCTGAGTCGTCTTTTGTTTCAATAAAGTGAATACTGCCGCCTTCTGCACTAAAAGTTTTTACTCCAGCTTCTTCAAGTTCTGTAATTTCTTCTTCAGTTAAGTCATATTTCGCAGGTGCATTTTTAACATTTACAGTATACTTTTTGGTTTTTGTTATATCTTCAGCTTGGACATAAATATCAAAAGATACTGTTGTTGATCCGTTTGCATAAGTTACATAGTTTGTATTTGAGCTTATTTTGTATGCTTGGTTATTTTCGGAATTGTCAATTCTAACCATAGCGTTGCTGTCTTCTGATTCGGCTATTACGTTTAACTCCAAAGAACCTGCTGCAGCTTCTACATCATCATAAACAACGCCGGCATATTTATCTTCATCGGAACCCTTAACACCATTTTGACCGCTATACTGGAATTCTTTGCTTACTGTTGAAATTACCAACGCACTAAGATAAGCATTTGTTGTCGGAGAACGGCGTGTAATTTCCGCAAAATAAGACTTTTCTGCCGCTTGCTGATACTTTTCTGCAACAGTGGTAACGCCGTCAGAGCATAACCTTTCTTGAAACTCAGCAGGAATATCCCCAAATACCTTATAGAAGTCTAATATTTGAGGTTTAACTTTTATTTCAACATAAAAAGCTTGGTACTCACTATCACCTTCGCCAAGTGTAAAAAGTGAACTGTTATTGTTTTTGTAGACCCATGTACCGGTTGCACTTGAATTGTTTGGATAAACATCAATAACTGTTGTTTTGCCGTCTGTTGAATAACCTGAATATGCGACACTTGCAGGCCATGCAATCGGATTATCTTCGGAGCCATCACCAGTGCTATAAGCAGTAGTCATTGGGGGAGAAAAATAGCCCATTTCGCCTTTTGTAATTTCCAAATTATAGAGAGAAACATCATAAGCTGTGTCTGAAATTACAAAGTCCCCTTCGTTCATAAAAACAAGTGTTACAGTTGCTTCGCCCGCCGGCATTGTAAACTGATTTGTTTTGCTTAAAGCCGGATATGATCCGTCCAGTGCGGTAACTTTGGAATTAGAACCGTCTATCATCATTCCTTCAGGAATATCATTGATAGTGATAGTTATTTTTGCGCCTTTTTTTGCTTCTGCAACACTAGGTGTTGCTGTTGGGGCAGGTGCACCATCAGCAAATGGGGCTATGCTATAGGAACCATTTGTAAACTTACCTTCTAAAACAACTGTATTGATAGGATAAGGCTTTGTCGGATCGAATGCTTTATTGCCTGAACCGGAGCCGCCAGAACTACTCTCCAATGATTCGCCTGCGGCACCGCAAGAGGCGGCAAAAAAACTTACAGCACAAATTGCTGCAGCCGAAAGAAAGATTTTTAGCCTGATCTTGACAGGGGGACAAGTTTTACTTGTTTTCATAAAATTCTCCTATAAAATATATTTGCCCGCATAACAAGCATACCGTAAGTATATATAGAAAAAAAGAAAAAATCAAGGGGACGGCAAAACACCACACTATGTGGATATAAAGGAGAGTTACCCCCCCCCCCCCACACACCCATGCCGTAGTATGACAAAAAACAACATTCTACTACCTACTTTCATTTCAAATTCTGTGATACAATTATTTCCACGAGGTAATTTGTGGGCAATATCAAATTTGAGGAATCAGACAATATTGTCGATATTTGTCACGACAACGTGCGGCCTCGCATGTTGCGAGGCAACATCAATCGAAAGCCGTTTTTACCAAGGATAACCCAAAATCACGCAGCACTTAAACTATCAACAAAGACAAAAGCATAACCGCTAAAAACGCGAAAGGGACGCGAAAAGAATATTTTTTGTTTTATTTCGCGCTATTTCGCGCACTTTCGCGGTTAATTAAATTGGAGTAAAGAGAAACAATAAATAAATGAGCCAGAATTTGAGGAGGGTATTGCAATGGCAAGTGAAGTATTAATTTCAATCAGTAGGGACGAAGTAGAGCGGGCACGGCTTATGAGTGAGTATAAATACGTGGTGGATAATCAAAGTAAAATGGTGCAAGCGAAAAGAGAAAGTAGAGCAGAAGGCGAGGCGATAGGCGAAAACAAAATTATTAATATGTTAAAAAGCGGAAAATCTGCTGAAGAAATTATAAAAATGTACGACACAAATTAGAGGTACCCTTAGCATAATTATACTTTTTCACAAAGGTTTAAATTTTTGTATTTGTATATTGGGAATAAATTTATAATGTTTATCGTTTCCGGTTAATAGTATTTCCTGATTTTCTAATACTGTTGATGCTATTACTGCATCGCCCAATTCCAATGAATGGCTTAAAAAATAATTTTCAACCAAAAACATTGCCTTTGTAGATATATTTTCATTTATTTGTATTATATCTACCGACCATTTTTTCAAATATTTCTGAAATGATTTTAATTCTTTTTTATCTTTCATCCCTTGTATGATTTCCATATAATTAATTACAGAAATTTTAAAAGGTATATTTTTATTTATAGCTTTTTGTGCATTTTTATTACCTCTTATATACCATATTAAAACATCGGAATCTATTAACA
Source organism: Termitinemataceae bacterium (assembly GCA_036245275.1). Classification (GTDB taxonomy): domain Bacteria; phylum Spirochaetota; class Spirochaetia; order Treponematales; family Breznakiellaceae; genus BTID01. Next base: position 673 of record BTID01000039.1, on the reverse strand, counting down.
TAATTTTCTTCCTTTCCTCATATTGCTGACATATTGTTCCACATCTTCCATATCATCCCTGTCCTTCCACATGCCAAACAGTTCGTTATCCGTTTCCTTAAAGTTTTGTAAATCGAAGTTTTGTTTATTAATGGGAATAATTTTTGCACAGGGCTTTCCCCTATAAGTTATAGTTATTTCTTGACCATTATTTACCTGCGAAATAACCCTGCCATGCTGAATTCTTAATTGTTTTGTAGTAATTTTCATAAAACTTTCTCCATCGAAGTGTATGTTTTAGAGTATACACTTATATTTTATAACTTGCCAATAGATTTTTTGATTTTTCAAGAAATGTAGTGTATGCCAATTTACAGTTACGCCCCAGAGGCTGCACGTAGCAGGTGCGTGCGTGCAGTGGGTGTTAAACCCTACGGCACGAATAAAATCATACTTTAAAATCACCGGCTTTTATGCTACACTTTAGTTATGACAGAAGAGAAATTAAATTGGCATTCTGCATTTTACGACGCAATCCGCTTGGAGCTAGAGCCGTATTTGGAAATTTGTGGTTAAAAGATCTTAGTAATAATTAAAAACGTAAAAATTTTAACCGCAGATTACGCAGATAAAAGTTAAGAAAATATTTTCTTTTATAGTATCTGTGTTATCTGTTTACATCTGTGTTATCTGT
>BTID01000038.1:0-55141 GCA_036245275.1 Termitinemataceae bacterium | reverse complement strand
GCAGTTGGCGTGATAGTGAATCATCAGTACAGGCCGGTAAAAATCATGACGCATCGATTGCAGAAAAACTTGCCTTGATTGCCGAGACGGAGCGTTCATCGGGCTTTACTCCGGGTATGGGTTTAAGCGAATCAACAATACGGGAAAGAGCAGGTGATTTTTCCGGTGCGGTAATTGCTGCATACAAAGAGTTGCTGTGGTCATATTCTTACGGGAACATAAAGGATTCTTCTGAGCCTTTTGTTACTAAAAGTTCCATTGAAGAGGGTTTGGAAAAAGTGAAAAAACTTTATGCAGATAGTGAAGATAATGAACAAAAAAAACAGGCTGTGCGTACGGCGGAGGCGCTTTTACTATTCAGTAAAGATAACTATTGGGCAGCCTCTGTTGCGCTTAATGAAATTTTTACAGGCGAGATTGAAGCAGACTCTTTTGTTAATTGGTTAAAACTTGTTTGCAAAATCGAATCAGGAAAATTTGATAAATTTGATTCTGAAACATACAGCATAATACGCGCCCGTTATGCGTCATTTCCGGCATATTGGTATTATGGGGCGCGTGCCTTCAACACAAGTAACAGTAATATTTGCGCTGATTATTCCGAACAATGTATCAATTTAAATCCCAAGGGACCATATTCGGATGATGCACGGGTGCTACTTGCAGCCTATGTCGGTTTGGACAAAAAAGAAAGTAGAGCACTGATGTCCCGTAAAGAAATTGAAGATACGATTACACAGGCTATAAATAGATCTGATCCGGAAATGCTTTCTGTTTTGCTGCCGTTAATTTCGCTGCGTGATAATCCGTTTACACTTTTTGCTTATGGTGCAATGCGTGCAATCTATGAAGAAAATGTTTTTAAGGATTGGTTTTTAAAACAAGAAAGCATCGCCAAAAAAAATTACGGCAAGGACAGCAGGCTGTCTGACAGATTAGCTTATATTGTTAGGAGGCATGATGTTGCATTGTAAAATTAAATATTTTGCACCGGTAATTGTTGCAGCGTTTGTATTTGCTTCGTGTGCACTTCCTGCATTATCAGATGTTGACGAAAAAACATTGACGATCTTTTCACGTGCGCATGGCATATATGCAGAAGGCTTGTTAAAAGAAACTGCCGAGATGTTGTTGCCAAAAAATACCGGAGGCAAAGCTCAAAGATTTATTCCGTTGCTGGTGTTACGCGGCAAAGCAGAATATTTTTCCGGTGATATTACAAGTGCAGTAAAAACATTCCGTAAGATTTTAAAACTTAAACCTGCACAGGTGGAAGCGCAGCTTTATTTGGCAAGAAGTTTACGCGAAAAAGATAAAAGTGCAGAAGCAAGGAAAATTGTAGAAGATCTATTGTCGTGCGATCCTAATAATATTCAGGCATTACGCCTTGCAGCAGAATTAGCAAAAGAGCGGGGCGATCAAGGTGATGCGAGTGCAGTTGCTTTTTTAGACAGGGCTGCATTTGTTTCAAAAGAAAATGCATATATTTTTTTAGACAGGGCACGTGAATATTGGGCTATGGGTAATGGTGAAAAATCGTTGAATGATATTCGCATAGCAAAAGCACTTGTATCACAAACCGATCCGGCAGCACGTGTTCTTGCCAATTTAGAAAACACAATTACTACTGTTATTGAAAAAAACAATGACAAGAAAAATATCAATAATAAAAAAATAAATAATAATTAGGAGATGCTATGAAAAACAAACATTTGTACGTTTTGGCAGTATGTGTATTTACATTTTATATAGCTTCGTGCAGCACATCCGGTATGCATTTTAAATCAAGCGCATCATGGTCAAAGACAGAAAACGAAGAACAAGTAAGCAAAATAAAATTAGGAAGCATAAATGCCGACAAAAGCGGCGGTTCACTTTCTATAGAAAAAGAAATATCGCAGGTGCTGCCTCTTTTGTTTTTGGAAAAAGGTTTTGTGTTTACAAACAACGCAGAGGAGGCATCATATATTGTAGATGTATGCGCAACGGAACGTGAGTTTTTTGTCGGCTGGAATACAAAAAAGTCTGTTACGATGGAAGTTTCGTTTTGGTCAAACGATCATTTGCAAGACAAATATTCTGTGAACGATCCATCTGTAATAGAAACGCCTTTAGCGGCAGGAAGAATTATAGCAGGCGGATCAGAGGGGCTTTCATCTTCTAACAATTTGCATAACATATTAAAGCGTTCAATTGCAATCGTTGTGGAAAAGGTTAATGAAAAATAATTTTCTAAGAGCGATGCCTCTGTTGTTGTTTTTAATGATTATCTTTTCTGCAATACATGCAAATGCACAGAGTTACAAACAGACGCCTGTAATTTTAACGTTTAAAGATGCAGGCGAGGCGGCAATTGCAGCTTCTAAAGAATTGCAAAGTGAATATGCAAGCCATTCGTTAAAGGAAAGTGCATGGGTTTTAGGTAGAAGATCATATTTTCCAAAGATGTCGTTGTCGGCTTATGAAGATGAACGGCTTTCAAAAATATCAACAGATACGTTTATGAAAAATTATTCACTTGGTTTAGAACAAGTTATATTTGATGGAGGCAGGCTCCACACATCACGTAAAATAGAAAAAGCAAAACTTGCATTAGAATATAATAATTTGAAGCGTTCATCATCAGAAATTTCAGAATCTGCAATAAGTATGTACCGGCAAATTTTAGCATCACGTTTGCAATTAGAAATTATGGAGAACGGATTTAAATCTTTGGAGGAACAGCGGCGCATACTAAAAAGTGAAGTAGATTTGGGCATGGCATTAGACAGAGATTTGTCTGCTGCCGACATATCACTTAAAGAATCAACTATAGAAATATTAACAGCAAAAATTGATCTGGAAGAAATAGAAAAGCAATTTACAGAATCACTAGGACTGGATAGAATGCCTCTGCTATGCGAATCAATAGACATAAACCGCAACGGAATTATTCCGGAGCTTAGTACGGTACGTGCAATGGCTTTAATAAATAATCCCGATCTGGTAACGGCGCAGTTATCTATAAAAGAAAAACAAGAAGAAGCCAAGTATGCATTTTTATCATGGATTCCTACATTAAGTGCTACAGGGCAAGTTACAATAAAAGGTACTAGTTATCCTTTAACACATTATTCATGGTCGGTGGGATTAGCTATTCAATTTTCATCACCGTACTTATCAGGAAAATCTGGTTTTAGTACAGGGTTTGAAGATCATGTTTCACAAAATATGAATGTGCAAGGGAGTGTTGAGCCTTTGCCTGATATTGCATCGGGTGTTAAATACAGTCATGCGAAAATTGCGCTGAATTTAGAAAAAGATAAATACAATATCAGTTTTGAGCGTTTGGGCAGGACTGCAGAAACAATTATAGAAAAATGTAAATTTGCAGAACAAAAAAGAAAACTTGCTGTTGATTCACAAAATCTTGCATTAGAAAAATTAGAGCTTACAAAATTGAAACACAAATTGGGTCTACTTACAGGAATTGATCTGATAGATGCACAGGTTCAGTACACTCAAAAAGAATTAGAAGTTGTGCAAGCTGCATTAAGTGTGCTTAGTGTGGAACGTGAAGTTGAAAAGTTGATGGATTTGCAGCCTGGTGAATTGAAAGATTATGCTGCAAGTGAATACTCAGCAGATAGTAGTGATAAAAAAGAAAAATTACAGGAGGAGTTATATGAAAATTAAATTAACTATAATATGTATTTTTATATGTAATTTGTTTGTGCTTTTTTCATGTGCTAATTTGGGTAAAGATAAACAGGTTGAAGCAATAAAAAAAGTAAAGGCTGAAGTTGTAAAAACAAAAGAAGTGTCTAATACTGTGAATGGGTTTGGCACACTTTCATATCAAAAAAAAGTTGATGTAATTACAAATCAAGACGGTGCGATTGAAAAATTTATTTTTAGAGAAGGCGACCGTGTTACAAAAAATGCTGTTGTTATTGTGCTGAACAATCCGCAGATTGTGTTGGCTGTAGAACGCGCCGAAAACGCTTTGGCACAGGCAGATGCGGCTGTAAACATGGCAAAATCACAGTTATTTGATACACAACTTCAGGCAGAAGCTGCATTATTAAATCTTGAAAAATCTGATGCGGAAATGAAAGAGGCTTGGAAGTCGTACTATGAAGAAGAACGCAAACAAAAATCACAAGAGATTCTTTTTGAAGCCGGAGGGGTGAGCAATGAGGCGATACGTCAAGCACGTTTTGAACTTGAATCAAAATTTGCGGCATTGCAATTTGCAGAAAAAGATCAGGAAATAAAACGTATAGGATTCCGCGATAAAGATTTAATAGCTGCAGGAATGGAAGTGCCTGAGGATAAAGAAGAACGAAAAGAGGCTCTTATACAATTGCTTATAAAAAAAGCGTGCACAGAAATTGAAGCGGCAGAGGCAAGTAGGGGTGCAGCAGAAAAAGAACTAAAATCGGCAAATCTTGCAAAAGATGAATTGATAATACGCTCCCCCATAAATGGAATTATTGCAGCAAAATATTTAGAAGAAAGCGAACATGTAAAACGGGAAGATAAACTTCTTACAATTATGGAAAGCGATCATCTATATGCTGTAATACCTGTTAGGGAATCAGATTCATTTAAAATACAACACGGTATGGAGGCCTTTGTGGAAATCGATGGTATCAACTCATCATATAACGGCAAGGTGGATTTAATTTCGCCGTATGCCGACAGCAAAAGTTATACATTTTCTGTGCGTGTGTTGTTTGATGTCCGCGATATATTACAGAATAGCAAAATGGATTTTCCCAAACCCGGTATGTTTTCCCGTGTAAGTATTAATTTAGGAAAACCGCGTGCTGTACTTGTTATAAGCGAATCCGCATTGTTCAATATAAAAAATGATTCAGGTTCTGTTTTTGTCGTAAACGGAAAAACTGTTACTGAAAGAAAAGTTTTGTTAGGCGAAATGTTTGAAGGAGAACGTGAAATATTAAACGGATTAACGGTAGGTGAGGTTGCAGTACTGCAGCCGGATTCTGATCTTGAGGATGGATCGTATGTTTCTGTTGCACAATAAAAAGCACTCTGCCTCAGGGATTTTTATAGTATTTTGCATGCTTATTTTTGCGGGATGCGGTTTTGCAAATTTGCATCCTGTTATTGTATACACAAACCCAAGTACAGCAAATGAAATTTTGGATAGCGTGTGGACACCGGTTATTATCTCGTTTGATACAGAAATGGATAAGCTGCAAACAGAAAAATTGGCTGGCATTTCAAGTTACCTAGGCAACATGGAATGTGATACACATTGGGAAGGTAACAGTTTGATTTTTGTGCCGGTTGCGGGCTGGACACCCGGTGTGCGGTATGTACTTAGCGGATCAGGTACCGCAGTATCTACAGATAATCGGGAAGTGCCTTTATCGATATATGTGCCGTTTTATGCGCTAACAAATGGGGCGGCACCGTATATCGTTAGTTTTGATCCGGCTGACAGTGCTTCTGTAGGTGTTACAAAAGAAGAAGGCGGCCGGGTTCACCTTGTATTTTCACAACCTATGAACAAGCAAAGTGTAGAGGATAACTTTTTATCAGAAAATATTACAAAAAAAGAGTTTGTATGGAATACAGAATTTACAGAATTAACTGTAAGTAGTAAGGAAAAGTTGAATGCATGGACTGTAATTAAATGGAGTCTTTCAAATAAAGCTTGTGACGAATTCGGCATACCGATTGTAAAAGAAATTTCTGCTCAGTTTACTACTGATATAGATATAAAGTTGCCGAAAGTTTTATCGGTGTTCCCTGCGATAAAAAGTGATTCATCATTGACTGGGTCTGATGCTTACAGATGGATTCCAACCGGTTTAAATATAGAAGATGGATTGGGGGCGTTAAACGGTATATGTGTTAAGTTTTCAAAACCAATCGACAATAAAACTGTAAGCAATTGCTTGCGTTTTGAACCATCACTTTCAGGCATTATTGATCAGTTTTGTGCAGACACAATTGTATTTATTCCAAGTACATTTCCGCAAACCGCTGTAAAATACAGATTAACTGTTTCAGGTGATGTAAAAGACACCTACGGTTTAAAACTAGAAAATGAATATCAAACAAACTTTATTGCAGATATTCCATATTTGAAAATTATAAATATCGATTTGGTAGGCAATAATCATACTGTGCTAAGTGAAGAACAAATAAGCAGTGAAACTACGGCGTCTGTTTCTATCAATGCTGCAGATCGTAATTTATTGTGCATAGTAGATTTTTCGCTGCCCATAAATGATCTATCACATAAAACTGAATTTGTTAATTCAATACGGTTTGAAACATTTTTTCCGGGAGGATTGTCACCTGTTGCATTGATAAATGCACGCTGGCTGGATGGCGGAATAAGCGGAAAGTTAAAATTTGAATGGTCTGGATTAGAAATAGGCACAACAACATCACCTAAAATTTATAAATTATATTTTCCAGGCGGCACATCAGGATTAACAAATGGTTTAGGCTCATATTTAAAAGAATCAATAACAATCTATTTGGAGGCGCAATAATGATAGGAAAAACAAAAATTTTTACACTTATAATTTTAACAATATTTTTATGTTCATCGTGTGATATGTTACGGCGTGTCCCTTTTGATGTCATGCAGTGGGAACCCGGCGGCGGCTATTTTGAAAATACAGATTCTGCACAAATAGCTCTATATTTTACAACCGAACCAAACAAATCAAATACTGAAAAAGCATTTTCATTTACAGAAGACGGCAATAATATTACAGGCAGTTTTTTGTGGGGTGATAATTCATTTGTTTTTAAACCGGCTGCTCCTTTGCAAAAAAATAAAAAATATATGATTAGCCTTACAAATACGGCAGATGATATAAACGGAGTGTCTTTGGAAAATAATTTTGAAGGCCATTTTTCAACTATACCTTATGATGAACGTCCGTTTGTTGAATCTGTTTTCCCACTAGATAACAGTGTGGTTTTCGACATCTATCAAAAAGTGCTGATACAGTTTAGTGATGCTGTTACAAAAAAATCTTGCGAAAATCATATCAGCTTTTCACCTTCAATTGGCGGTTCATGGCAGATTAGTGATGATGGAATGAATGCCGAGTATTTTCCGAAGGAGCAGTGGAAACAAAATCAAACATATAAAATTACGTTATCCAGTAATTTTGAAAATGTTTACGGAAGACAACTTGGAAAAGAATTTGTTCAGAGTTGGACAATTGGTGATGATAGTATAGAACCTGTATTGCTGCATGCATACATCATTGATAATGCAGGGACATCCAAATACACATTGCAGCAATTTGCAGTAAGCGGCAGTTATGCAGATACCATCATCAATAATATTGCAATTTCAGAACAAGCAAATGTTGAATCTCATGATAAAATAAAATTAATATTTTCTAAACCTGTTGATGTTATAAAGTTAAAAACATATCTGCAAGTAGAACCGGCAATTAAATACAAAATAGAAACAGCAGAAAATTTTGCAAACGATATTGTTGTTTCATTTGATGATGTGCCCGAATGGGGTAGATCTTATGTAATAAAACTTAATTCCGGTTTAAATGATAGTTTGGGTAACATATCTAAAAATTCATATTTTTTTAGAATTAAAACAAATGGTTCACTTTCCAAATTGCCGAAGTTTACGGGTTTAAGGTTTCAGGAAAGTTTTATAAAAGAAAACGCTGATGGGGCAAAAAAAATAGTTTATAACAGCAATGAATTATTTTCAAATATTTTGATAGATCACGAAAACTACCAATATGGGACAAGTAAAACTCTTGTTTTTGAATTGTTTTTTGATACGGCATTGAATGCAAAAATAAATTTATTTTCGCTAATGAATTTATTCCGTGTTGATTACACAAACACGTTTTTTTCTATAACAGCAAAATCATTTAAGGAAAAAGAAATCGGTACATTTATACCGCCTGAAGGTTTTGAAAATATGTATTGTGTGGAAGTAACAAGCAGTGTATTTAATTCTGAGAATTCAGGTGTTATTAAATTTTATATTGCAGGCGGTCTTACCGATACAAACGGAAATAAAAACAACGATGCAATGAGTATTCAAGTTACAAAATAGGAATAAAAATACGTTATGAGAAATTTTATACGGCTATGTGCGGCACGTCCGGTAACAGTAATAATGATGCTCTTTTCTATGATGTTAGGCGGTATTTTTTGTGCGGTAAAATTGCCGGTAGACAGGTTGCCGGAAGTGTCTTTTCCGCGCATAACTGTAGAAACACATTATCCGGGTATGGGTGCAGAAGAAGTCCGTTCGACAATTACGATACCTGTTGAAGATGTTTTATCACCGCTTAAAGGATTGGAAAAAATAAGCAGTGTAACACGGGGTGCATCATCAATTGTTATTCTGGATTTTAAGTGGGGGATCAATTCTGCACAAGCTGCGGTTTCTGTTAGGGAAGCAATTGATGCTATTTATACAAGTTTGCCGCAAGGTGCTGACAAACCAGTTGTCGTTCAAGGTTCAAGTAATGATGAAGTGCATGCTATTGTTGCTGTCCGCTCGCTAAATGGAGACAGTTTTTTTGAGCGCAACTTTTGTGAATATGAATTGCGTAACCGTTTACGAAGAATAGAAAATGCAGGAAACATAATTTTGTGCGGAGGTGATAAAAAAGAAATACATGTATTAACAGATGTACAAAAAGCTGCGGCACGTAAATTAACACCTGCATCATTAGCTAATATGATCTCTTACGAAACAGCAGAACTTCCGGCAGGTAATGCAAAAGAAGGTGATTTAGAATTAGTGGTTTTAAGTTCCGGAAAACCAAAATCTATTAACGAATTATCAGGTCTTATTTTAGAATCTGAAATGGGACATTTGAATCTAACAGATATTGCACAGGTGGAAGAGTTTGCAGCTAAAAAGAAAAGTATATTTGTGTACAATGGCGTATCACAAACTGCATTGGAAGTTTACCGTAGGCCGGGAACAGATCCTGTTTCACTATCCCGCGATTTAAAAAAACTAATTGCAGAAACAAACGAACAGTTTAAGAACGATGTAGAAATAACATTTGTATACGATGCCGTACCGGAAATAATAAGTGCTCTTATCAATTTGATCGTGTCGATGATAACCGGTGCAATAGCTGTTACAATTGTTTTAATATTTTTTATCCGTAGTTTTAGATATAGTTTGCTTGCAGCTTTTTCAATTCCTGTGTCTTTGTGTTTTTCGTTAATAGCTTTGTATGCCTGCGGGAAAACTTTAAACAGCATGAGTCTAAGCGGGCTTGCTTTGGGAATAGGTCTTGTATCAGACACATCAGTTATTATTCTTGATGTGTTGTGCCGAAGATTTTCCGGTGGTGATACACAGATGCAGAATGATGATATAGCAGATTGTGTATCAAAATTAACGGCATCTAGTTTTGGCGGAGCTGCAACTACAGCAGTGGTCTTTATACCAATTATATTTTTACCCGGACCGCTTGGCGCACTGTTTGGAGATTTGTCTATATCGTTAGTTGCGGCTGTTATAGCAGGCTGGGTATATTCTCAATGCGCATTGCCGGTTTTATTTAAATTATTTTTTAAAAAGATTGATGCCGCTGCATTGAAGCACTTACCGATTGTAAGCAAACATAAATCATTAGAATTTTATTACAGACGATTTTTACGTTTTGCAATTAGAAAAGAAAAAATGGTTCTGACATGCGCTGCGTTTGCAAGCCTTGCCGGTCTTGCATTGATGTTGATGCGTCCTGCTTCATTTAACTCTGCATCAGGTGTTGCAGAAATTAATATTGCAATACAATATCCTGCCGGAACAAAGGCTGATTATATTTTGCATGGGACAGAAAAAATATCATCAGAAATTTTCAAAAATGATTTTATTCAAAATGTTTTTTGTAAAGCCGGTGCAGAGCAAGAAGATATTAAACGAAGATCAGATCCTGATTACCGGCAGGAAACTGTTTTATACCGTTGTATTTTGAAAAAAAGTGCAAACTCAGATGACGCTCTTACAAAACTGAAATCAATTACATCTATGCACGTAGAAAATGCGGATGTGCAATTTAGTTATCCGCGTGATAAAACAGAAGTGTTTTTAGGATTGAATTCAATGACAAAACTTTCTGTAAAAAATTATGAAAAAAACAGTTTTTCAGAAAATACAATAAATCAACAGATAGAGAAAATTGCAAAGAGATCTGTACAACAAATAAAAGCATCTGCTGCGGTTTATGGCATTGAAAATGATATTTCTGTAAATATTAACCCGCTTGAAAAAGGACATGAAATAAAAATAATTCCTTACCGCGATATACAGGCATCGTTAAACATTACAAACGCAAGTATAGCAAGTACTGTTGCTGCGATCAGCGAAGGTTATGTGACAAACACTTTGGAAATTGATGGTAAGATGCAGGATGTCCGCGTTTTGGGTAGCGACATGATGTTAAATGCATCAAAATTGACAACAATTCCCGTGTCTCTGCAAGGTGATAGCCCTGTGTTTCTTGGAACAGTTAGCGGAATAAAACGCAGCGAAACATATCAAGCACTTGCGCGTCTGGATCGCAGTGATGTTTTGTATATAGATTTTACTGCGCCGCACAAATACAAAAAGCTATTAAAAAAAATTATTGATAATACACTACAAGAAGTTAAAGGCATTTCGCATATTGATGGTTCAAGTTTTAAACGTTATCAGAAATCATTAATTGTTACAGTAATTTTAGTTTTGATACTTTTGTATATGACAATGGGTGCTCAGTTCGAATCGTTTTTGCTGCCTGTAATTTTTATGACAAGTATTCCATTTGCACTTGCCGGCTCCGGTCCGGCAATGTTACTGTCAGAGACTGCATTAGATTTTGGTTCTATACTTGGGATTATTGTTTTACTAGGTATTGTCGTAAATAACGGCATCGTACTTTATGAAACAAGCATAACAAAATTAGAGCAAGGTAAAACTGCATTGTGTGCTGTATACAGCGGCGCCTCAGAACGTTTAAATCCGGTGCTTGCAACAACAATTACAACACTTATTGTTTTAGCGCCGCTTTTAGCAAGCCCTGCAGGAAGTTCTAACAAGTCTATGGCAGCGGCAATGTTAGGCGGATGTATTGCAAGTACAGTTTTAACACTTTTTGTAATGCCGGCAGTATTTTTAAATTTTCTTAAAGGAAAGGCAGCAAAAAAATGAATACTAAAACTTGGTTAAACAAACCTGTTGCAGCCGCTTCTATTGCGTTTATAATATTGAGCGCAGCTCTTGTGCTTGCAATTAACGCTTTAAACAATAATGGTAGTGATGATCTTTCTGCTTTTTCTATAACAATAAAACATTACGGAATTAATGCAAAAGAGATCGAGCGGACTATTGCGGTACCGCTGGAAGATTCTTTATATTCAATCAATGATATTAAAAGTGTTTTAACGGTAAGCGAGAACGGCAAAGCAAGTGCATATATTACATTTAAAAAATCAGGTTTGTTTTTTCTTAACAAAATAACTGAAGGGAGGTACGAAGCAGTAAGCGAAGCAGCGCAACGTGTATACGAAAAGTTGCCGTCATCCGCACAAAAGCCGGAAATTGCAACATCAACAGAAACACGCCGTCCTGTTTGGACGGCAGCGTTATACGCATCATCATCATCATCATCGTCGTCAAACGAAAATTTTAGTTTAAGCAAAATTATCGAAAGCTCTATTAAACCGGCTTTAAAATCTGTAGAAGGAGTGGCAGAAGTCGAAGTATCCGGCAGCGGAACTAACGAAATTATAATTGCATTAAAACCGGAAGAGGCAGCGTTATGCGGCATTACAGGAGATGGCATAGCAAATTATTTAGCAGCAACTGATGTGCTCTCTCCTGCCGGCATAATCTCTGAAAACGAAAAAGAAATCATAGTCATGGTAGACGGCAGATACAAAGAAATAGCAGATTTGAAAAACGCACTGCTGCCGCTGGAATATGGAAAAACAATCAAGCTGTGTGACATTGCAGATGTAATAGAACAAGATCGCGAGCCTGATACACTTGCGCGATTGAACGGCGAAAAGACAATAATAGTTGCTGTATTTCCTAACTACGGTGCATCGCAAGGAAAATTATCAAAGGCAATAAGAAAACAAGTTGAAGAATTGAAAAAATATCCTGTTAAATTTGAAATACTATCGGATAACGGTAAAGAAGAAACTGATGCGTTCAGTTCCGTTTTATTTGCAGCACTGCAAGGTGCATTGGCAGTAGCACTAATATCGGCACTTTTGATTAAGGGTAATACAAAAAGAAACATACTGCCTGTTATATGCTCGTTAGTTGTTCCGTATATTTGTATAGTAAGCGCGTGCATGTTGATTGTATCAGGGTTTTCGTTTAACAAAATATTGTTAACAGGTATTGCATCGGGATTAGGCGCGGCAGTTGATACTACAATTATCTGCTGTGAATATTTGAATAAGTGTAAGTCGGTAACAGAAATCAAAAAAAAATTACGCGAAATAAAATCACCGCTTATATCCGGATCGCTTACAACAATTATTGCATTGCTGCCGGTAATTCTAAGTCCGTTTGCTACAAAAGAAATAATTACTATTGCGTGTACAATTGCAGCAGTGAATATAGTTTCGCTTGTTTTGGCACTTAGTATTTTGCCGCCTTTGTTTTCTTTAAATTTTAAATCTAAGATAAAATCATCCGATGCAGAACAGCATGATGTTTTTGTTCTCCATTCGTCTAGAATGAAACGTATTATAAGAGTGATAAAAAGAAAGATGATGCGCTCATTTACTTACATGTTTGATTTTAGTTTACATAAACCTAAAATTATTTGCGCGGTATCCATATTGATAACAGCTTTTGGTGTTATAGCACTTGTTGTTAGCGGTACGGATACAGAAGAAACAGAAAATGAAAGTACGATTTATGCACAAATAGAATTTAATGATGGAATTAGAATGGATGTTGTTGACAAATCGTTAGAAAATTGGGCTAGAAATATTAAAAGAAATGATGGAATTGTCAGTGTTCAATGTAGTTCGCATGTTGACTCTGCAATAGTGCTTGTAAGTTTTACTCCAAAAGAAATTGCACCTAACGATGTGCGTAAAATATTGAAAGGCGAAAAAATTCCAGGAGGTTTTTTATATATACCGGAAAGCACAAGAACAGATAAGATTTGGAGCATCACTATAAACGGCGACAGCACAGAAAAATGTAAGATGCTATCTCAAGAGCTTGCAAAAAAATGCTCTGTTATTCCCATCGTACAGGAAACTGTACTTAATTTTAAAGATGGCAGTAAGAGTATTACTTTTGTGCCGGATAGAAAGCGTATTGCAGAATTAACCGGAAACAATAATCAGAATTTTTTATTTACAAATATGGCTAACACTTTAAGATGGAATGTTCACGGACCGGTTGCCTACAAGCGTCTTATCAAAAATAAAATTTCTGCGGCAGCCGGTGGTGCAGATGTACACGAGATTGATGTACGTATAAGAGGCATGGGCTTGGAGGTACCCGAAAAAAAAGAGCTTGAAGAAACACTGCTTAATGTATCATCTGATAATGAAGATGCACTTGTAAAATTGAATTCAGTTTTTATTGGAAAAGAAAGTAGAGAGGATTCTAGTATTAGACGTTTAGATAGAAGGCGTGTAGCTTCAATTTCTGTGCGTACAGCAAATGCAGATCCGCGAAAAATTAAAAGTATTATTATGCCGTATTTTAACGATGTAGAGATACCATCCGGGTATTCAGTGAATTTTGATCCTGACGCAATTGAGGCAGCGCAAACATTGAGTAAAAGTGTTTTTTATTTTTTATTGGCATTGTTGTTTTGTTATATAGTTATAGCATCTGTGAACGAGTCGTTTACTAATCCGCTAATTGTACTGTCTGTAGTGCCTGTTTCTGCTGCAGTTCCTGCATTGTGTTTAACAGTGCTAGGTTATAAATTTAATGCTTCTGCGGCGTGTTCATTGTTGGCGGTTTGCGGAATTGCGGTTAATTCGGCAGTGTTAATTTTAGATAATATTTTGTTACAAAAAGATATGGCAAAGCACTCTTTTTATAAAGCAGTGCGGGAAAGGTTTCCGGCATTAATGGCTACGACAGGCACAACAATTTTGGCATCACTGCCGTTTATATTTTTAAAAGAAAATGCAAATACAACAATCAAAGTGCTTTCAATTGTTACGGTAAGCGGTGTGTCAGTTTCATTTATCTGTTCAATATTTTTAATTCCGTCATTGATGATGTTATTAGGAAAGGAGTTCCGCGTAGCGGGACAGAATACCTCAAAACGAGGTAATTATGAAAATTGCAAAAGAACAAGGGAGTATTTTTAACAAAGCAGTAAGTTTGGTAGTTTTATTTACAATGGTGTGCGCACAAATTCCGGCGCTGCCAATGCCTGATAGTGCCGCAAATAAGGTGCGCGGCTTTAACAGTGATGTATTAAGCTATCATTTTAACAGAGCCGATAGTGAATTGTCTGTCGAAAAATGGATGGATAAGGCACGAAACGGTTTGCTGTCTCTAGAAGCGTCATGGGAATCTTATGCGCTTGATATGTATGATAGCTACGAAGATTTTTTGGAAGCAAAAGAAGCTTTAAAGAAATGGGGCGAACAGGAATTAGAAAAACGTTATGCGCAATATCTTGTAAAAAGTTTTACAGGAAATCAAATATCAAATTTAGTTATAGATCTTGCAGATGTAACTGAAAATAAAAATAAAGAATTTGTATATCACTTGGATGATGATGGGAACATTTTGATTGATCCTGAAACCGGCGACCCAATTATTATTCGACCGGGTGAAAGAAATATCGAAGATGATATAAGAGCTTCAGCAGAAAATTATAATACTGTAAGTAAAGAAAATATTGATAGTTTGCAAACGAGTCTGGAAACTGTTATCAACAATCAATATCCTGATCTTTTAAAATATGTTAACAAAGACAATGTTTCTGATTTTGAAAAAGTTTTTTTAAACGAATCGCAGAAATCAATTGCTTATTTGGCAACAGAATCAAAGATGATACGGGATCGCGAGCAGCAAATTATTCGTCAAAAACGCACAGGTGATGTTTGGAGTTTGCGTAAAAAATCAGAAAAAGAAGCGGCAGAGATTATCAGTGCAGATTTGATCCGAACAACAGAAGAACTTTGCAACGAAGGACTCGCTGCACTTGAACAGAAAACAGAAAATGCAAAAGCCGGAACCGGTGAGTTGGCACTTGCAGGTGAAGAGTGGCTAAGAGAGTATCAAGAACAATTTAGCCGCGGTTTAGAAGCGTGGAAGGAAGCAGAGGAAAGATTTTTTATACGCCGGATTGAATGGGAGCAAGAAGCAGGTGTTCAGTTTGCAGAAGGGCAAGAAGCTTGGATGCAAGCATTTAATAGTTTGGCAGTTCAAAAAGAAGCGTGGGAGACAAAAGTAAAAGTCCTTTTTGATTCAGGAGAGCAACTTTTTAGAAATGCTTCGTTGGAATTGCAGACTGCGATCTATAATGCGCGTATAGAATTTGAAAAGGATGCCGAGTTCAGAATAACAGCCGGTGTGGAACGTGCAGAGGCTTGGGTAAACACATATATTACAAGCGCAGGTATTGTTGCCGGTGCAAAAGAAAACATTGGTTTTTGGTCAATGGATTTAACTGATCTGGATATTCCAAACATGAATGATTCAAATTTTGATTCATGGACGGCAAATAAAATTAAAGATCTAAAGGCTGCAGTAGATAAATATAATGATGAAAAAAATGCTCTTATCTCTAGCAATAATGGTTATTTATTAAGTATTGAATCTATTAATGGAAAGATTCAATATTTACAGGAGAATCCGTATTATGACATTACAACGTCAAAACATGATTCTACTGATTCTGATGGTAATAAAATAACTACTACAAAAACTACTGTTCATAGCAGCACTGATGAAATAAGCTCACTGCTTGGAACAATACAATCATGGCAGAAGCGTATTAATGACAATAACAATAATATTAAAAATATAGAATCTAAAAGTAAAATATATGAAAAAGAATTAAATGCTGCAAAAGAAATGCAGACATGGAAAATTTTATATACAAAATATTTAAACTTAGCCCTAGATGCAAGGAACGCACTTGTAAATGATTTTTCGCTTGTTATGGGTAAGGGTGCGCTTGCAGATATACTTAACGAAAATGTATCTAGCGAAGATTTTAATTTAGATGAGTATCAAGTTGAATTGATACGTGCGCAAGCAGTGTCCGGCTATTGGGAAAAGCGTTTGGAAATTGCAAAGGCTGTTGATGAATATGCTAAGGAGCTAACTGCAGGACGTGTTACGAATGTAGAGAGTATTGCGGCACAAGAACAGGCTAAACATGCATACGATGAGGCGCTTGCAAATTATGCTGCGGCACAAAATAATTTGAATAAAAAAGGTGAAGAAATAGAAGCGGTAAAAATACAACTTGATCAATCATCAAAAAAGCTAAACGAAATCAACAACGAACTTTTTAATTTAAATAAAGATTATTCAATTTTATTTTCGATAAAGCAAATGAATGACAATGAAGCATTGTTATATGAAATAGCCGGTAAGTATAAAGAGTTGCTTAAGCAAAATAATTTATCAAAAGAAACCGGATCTAAAGCAATATACATTAAGTATCTGGAACGCGAGCAGGAACTTGGTCTTGCAGAAACTATAGAATCAGGAACAAAGCTCTTAAAGAATTTAATTAATGGTGATGGTGTTGCAACAAAATCACTAAATGAAATATCAGAAAGCATATCTGCAATATGGATTCCGCAAACGGTAGACGAAATAGTTGATGATATAAATGCCTACAAAATACCGGAAGATAATATTTATTATAATGTTATAGTGCAACTGTTAGAAATGATTTTTCATAACAGCACAGAGGATTCAGAAGATGTTGTAGATGAAGTTATAGAAGATATTGCCAGTACCGATCCTAACAATATTGATATTTCCGATTCAGATGCTGTTGATAGCACTGATATTGAATCTGATATTGAAACTATTGATTCTAATTACAGAGAAATGTTGATAGAGGCAGTTACAGCGGCAAAGTTGGTTCTGCAAAACAATTACAACGAAGTTATTTATTCCTTGCGTTTAATATCTGCAAGCAGCATAACGGAATGGTATTTAGCACAAACAGGAATCACAGAAATTGAACTGCCGGACAATACTGATATTAAGACATTATTAGAAATTGATGCTCTGCAAAGCGAGCTTGCATTACGTGAAAAAATCAGTGAGTATGAAGCAGAAGGCGTACCTGATTATATTTACATTGTTAAATTGAAAGATTTTATTTTGAAAAATCAGAATAATGCCAGTTTGCTAAATGCGTATAACAGAACAGAACAGACATCGCAATGCATTATTGATGAAAAATCAGATGCGGCAAAAAATAAATTAAAACAAACATTTGCAGATTTTAATATTACTTATGAATATATAAATGAGCCGCTGCACCAGAAAACGGTAACATCAGAAGAAGATGAAAATGAAGAAATAGAAGAAGATAAAGAAATCGAAGAAGAAAAAGAAATCGAAAATGAAGAGACAGACAGCGATCTTGGAATTGTAAAAAGGAATGCAGCTGCAACAGACATATTCCCCGGAATGAAGGCAACGGCCAGAGCGCTGGAAAATATGAACGGCAATTTTGAAGAAAATTTTGCGCTTCTTTTAACCAGCCTAGATAGTGCCGCAGAAAATCTTTTACCTTGGGCAAAAAATGATTATGCTGAATGGAAGCAATCCCTTTTGCAGTATATAGCCGCTTATACTATTTATAACGAAATAGAATATAGTGCAAATATCAATATACTTAGAGATAAAATAATTTATCTAAATGAATCTATTGCTAACGAACCTGACAATGCACAAATGTATCAATTACAAAAAGCAGGTCTAAATTATCAATACGCACTTTTAACAGAAACAGAAAATCAAAAAAAAGATATAGATGCAAGCACAGAAAAACATTGGCGTGAATATATCAATAAAGATTTTTTATTTAAATACAATAAATTGGTAATGACAGATGCAGAAAAAGCTGATGCCGAAAGAGCTGATAACGAAGGTGTAGAAACACAGGATAAAAAACCGGAAAATAAAAATTTATTATTATACGGAACAAGCGGCACACCGTTAGATGAAATTGAAATAAAAGCAGCTTTATCTGTTGCAGAAGGAAATTTGGCAGATAAATTTGAAGCAGCAGAATTTGCAACACGCAAACTTAATGATTCATTACTTTTGAATACAAGTAAAGGCAATTTCTTTTCAGATTTTAAGAATACCGTTAATGCCTATTTGGAGAATGAATCAAAACTCTGGGATGACGCAGATTTATATGTAACAGATTTTATGTACAAAGAAGAAGTTAATTCCGAATATGCAAAATTACAAAACACACTTTTTATGATCACTACTTTGCAAAATGATATTCAAATGTTTGGAAATAATTATGAAATTGCAGAAGACAATACTTTGTTAGAAGCGGAGATGGAAAATTTACAAACGCAAATAACAGACAAACAAAATGAATATAACGATTTGCTCTTAACGTACGAAAAAGACGCAAAACTATTTACTGAAGAAGGTGATGTTTATAATGCGCTATATAATACGGCAAAAGAAAAATACAAGACAGTTGAAGATAAACGTTTTGAATACGAAAAACAAGATGCAATACGCAGGTGGGCAGCAACATCATATCTTGATTATGACGGTTTGTCTGCAGAAAACAGCTTGGAATATAAAAACCCAGTAGAAGAATTGAAATATTCAGAAGAAAAATATAACCGTTCACAAGTTGTACTGCAATCACTTTTGGATTTATATGACAAGAACAAAACAGAAAGACCGTATCAAGATGAAGAATACAACAAGTTATACAACGAATACAAAATAACTTTTGAACGCATGCTTACATCAATTAAAGTAAAAGACAAATTAGAAGCAGAAATACGTGCAGAAATAAAACGGAATGATGAGTACTATAAGCAGTACAGCAAATATCTTGCACAATTGGATGCATATTTTGGTGTAAGCGAAGATGACATAACGGCACCGGCTGTTGAGCGTTCAGCATATAGCTTAAAAGATATGATAACAATAAATGAACATGGCATGCTTGTATTTAACCGAGATGGTTTTACAATTGCAGGAAATACATCAGAAGAGTACAAAGCACTAAATGAATACTTTCAAGAAATTGAAAGAGATAATACAGAAACAAGAATGTCCTCTGATTTTGAAGTAGCATTACGCGATCTAAACAAATATCTTTTAGAAAATGTAAATAATTACGCCAAATATTATCAGTGGGCGCTTGCGCGTGATTATTTAATTAACTCATTTAAAAACAATAATATCGATCTTTTGAATTCTGCATTCTCGCGGGACACAGAGCTTGAAGATGGCAATATTTCTAAAATGCCTGTAGGATTTTTTAAGGATGTTTCAGATCGCAGGAATAGCGATGAAGCCATAAAACTTTTGCAACATCAATCATGGGCTGCTCTTTCTAGCGAGGAAAAAGAATATTTAGAGTTTTATACAATTTTAACATTGCAAGGCGGCGGAGGTGAAAATACTGATGGATTTAGAAATGCCACAGCTTATCATGAATATAGTCAAATAAAATCAAGTGCTAATGCCGGTATGATAGCAGATATTATATTAGGAGCATCCTTTGCTGCAGCAGCACTTGTGGCTATTCCTTTTGTTTGGCTTGTGTTAGCAAGTCTTGTTCTTTCTGCTGCTTCTTTTGGTGCTGCGGCAAAAATATCTGCTACAGTTGATGAATTAGGAAGGGCAGCATCAAATTATCAAAATACCATTATAGCGTCGTTTGGAAGCACTCTGACAGCAACAAACGGTATGTCGGATTACTTGGATAAATATCAAAAAATCATGCGATAGGCTTGCAATACTAAAAGGAGAAAAGAGAGGTGATGATGTTGTTGCATGGGAAGACATTGACGCATC
This sequence comes from Termitinemataceae bacterium, assembly GCA_036245275.1. Classification (GTDB taxonomy): domain Bacteria; phylum Spirochaetota; class Spirochaetia; order Treponematales; family Breznakiellaceae; genus BTID01. Next base: position 35,130 of record BTID01000038.1, on the reverse strand, counting down.
ACTTAAAATATCAGGTGTGTTTAAAGATACAGAAATATCACAGATGCAAACTTACTGGCAGCAGATGAGCAGCGATACAAAATCAGAATGTAAAGATGTGCCTGCCGCTTTGGGATTTTTGATTGAATGGAGCAGAGTGCAGCGCGAAACAGTACGTGCAAATTTGGAAAATAAATATGCAAGTGATGAGGCACAACGTCAGGAAAATCAAGATGAACTACGAATAACAATGGAAAAATATATAGAAGGTGATTCTACTGAAACAGAATTACAAGATGCAATAAAAAATACTTACGGCGCAAAAAGTCCTGCCGTAAAGAATCATATTAAAAACATTGAAAGTATTTTAATAAAATCAATAAATGGTGCAATAGATGATGGAACAGCTTACACGGCGGAATATTTTTCGTTGATAAATGAAATGCTTCCTACAATACAAAATGCATACACAGCGCGTTACATTGCAGAGATGAATGCACGCACCGTAGAGTGGGAACAAAAGATTTACGATTTGAACCAAAAACAAAAATCGTGGTACGAAGCCGTAGAGCTTATTATTTCACGCGGAAGGGACGATTGGAAAAAGGGTGTTGAAACAATACAAGCGCGCTACAATGTTTGGGTTAAAAGCTATAGTGAAGAATACGAAAAAGTAAATGCGCAATGGGGTGCTGCCTATATGGAATCGCTGCAAGACAAAGCAGAATGGGTTGCACAGGCAACAGAAGCGGCGAATAAGACATCAACAAATGTAACACTGGCAATGCTTGGAGCAGATGCAGAAAAACGCGCACGAGCTATAGACAATCGTGATTTTAGCAGCATAAGCACAGCAAGCGGAATAATGGAATCACAAAAAGCATTATCTGAAATTTTAAACAGTGCCGGTATAAATAATATGGAAGCGGCATTTAATGCGATAAATAATTCAAGCAGTACAATATCAACAATTGTACGCACAGGATTATCCGGCGGCAATGTTTGGAATTCGGCAGAGGCAAAGTTAGCTGCCGTAAAAATAGTAAACAAATCCAATGAAGAACTTGCAGAACGTGAAGCAAAAATTGTTGCGGCTAACGTACGCCGTACAGCAGAATCAGCAATTGCAGGATTACAAGAAACTGTTGATAGTGCAAACAAGAATTTTGATCGAAGCATGAACGATACTTTTTTATTAAAAGGACGCTGGAGCCGAACAGGGAATACTTATAAGAAAGATGTCATTGTTGATTCATCATTAACAAGTACGGATAGAGAAAGTGTTACTGTCACATCCTATATTCCATACAAAATGGAAGCAATTGTTTTTAAGACAGATTTAAGCGATAAACATTTAGAAGGGCTGGAATCTTTTGCGGTAAACGCATTGGTAAATCAGATGAATAAAGAAATAAGTGATTTTGCAGAAGGTATCTTTGGAAAAAACAACGAGAAAGGCGAGAAAGAAAAAGGTTCATTCGATAAATATCTTGGTGATGCTCCTGTAGTAAAAGCGGAACCTGATATTGAAAAAGACAAAAGCGGAGCATTCGATAGTTACGGCACTGGTGAAATAGGCAGATTGATGTCCGATTACATTTATTGGGCAATGAAAGAAGGCAGCGGTATTCAAAAACTGTCAGCGCCGATATATAGCCAGCCGTTGTGGAGCTCAGATAGCAGTTGGTTTAAATCACCATCGCTAGAAGAGGTCGTTGAAATTTTAATGTCTGTAGCAACAGCCGGTTTGGGTGCAAGCATGGCGATCGCAGATGTTGTAAAGCATGCCGCAATCAACGTGATAGATGATTTTGTATTTGGTACTTTTGACGGACTTAAAACAGGCGATTGGGCAAATGTAGGATTAGAGTTTGGAAAGACCGTGACAACAACATTTTCAACTGACATAGCAGGTTGGGGGGCTAGAAAAGTAAGTTCAATTGCTGGTGGCGGTAGGAGTCCAATAGTTAAGGCGCTTATAACAGCAGGGATTACAACTGCAGCAAGCATGGCCAGCGCCGCGGTAACAGGCGTAGTTAATGCACTAAGTATTTCAGAAGAAGGAAAACTTCAATTTTCAAGGGATGCTTACGAAGAAGGAATTATTAGATCAGTTAAAGGTGTTGCGGTTAGTGTGGTAAATACTATGACTAGCGGGTTACTTGAGCAATTTAATATCGGAAAGATCATTACGAAAGGTGAAGTAAGCGGTCCTGAAAAATTGATTGGTTTTAATAAAACTAATATTGCGGATGTAGGTAAATTAAACAACCTTGTAGGTAGTCTTGCAGGTCAAGCAATGAACTATGCATTAAACGGCGATTTTGCACTTAATCTTCTTAATTTAAATAAATTAACAGGTGGGGAATATAAATCAGGATTGTTGGAATTGCATTTAACAAAAAATGGTGCAAGCATGAATATTGGAACGGGCGGTGCTGATGTAAGCTATGGAAATATAGCAAGCGCAATGAAAGGTGCCAATGTATGGGCACTTAACAACGATATAAATTCATATTCAGAAACAAGTGGAAACGAAAATAAAATAACGTTACGCGCACAGTATGGATATGGTGATGCACAACAAAGACAAAATCTATATGATATTCTAAATGGCGGTGCAAAATTAAACATGGTTGAAAATATAATTACTGCTGATGGTGAATTTGCAAAAGGACAGACAGAATTATTAGATGGTCAGCGTGTAATAAATTTAGTGGGTACAAAAGAAAAAATGAGCATTGCTGAACAATTTGCTATGGCAATAACTTTAGGGCATGAATCTTATCGCGATGGAGTAACAGATATAAACAATTTAATTGAAACACAAAATGCAGTATTTTGGCATAGTGCTATGGCGGTTCGTATGATTCAAGATGAAGTGTATACCAATGCAATAGGTGCTGTAATTGCAGGTGATAAAAATCTGCAAAATGATATAAGTGCTTACTTAACCGGCAACATAAATTTCTTTAATCAGTATGTTAACGCAAACTATGATTCTAGTGCGGATTATTGGAAGCTGAAACAATACAAAGATGGTTCAATTTTACTTGAAGATGATGAAAAAAAAGACCAGCTTACAATTGAATATTACGATTCTGATAAAACAACTCTACTTGGAAGTACAAGTCAAGTGCTTTCTAATAAAGACGGTATTGATGGTCGTGATGGTCGGGCTGCTAGTTTGGCACAAATGTTAGGATTAGAACATTTGAGTAAAATGTTAGGGATTGACACATCAAAGATGAGTTTAAATGAAGCCGGTGTGGCTTTGTTAACGAAAAACGGATTTGAATGGAATGATTCTAAAGGTATATGGAGTAGTGCGTCGGGTGAAGGTAATTTTGACATGTCCGCATTTACTATTAATGGGAATTTGTATACGGTTTTAAATGATCAAGGGACACTTAATTGGTATTCCGCAAAGGAAGAAATAATCCGTGATCCAATGAGCTATGCTATTCTTACTAATGGTAAAAGAGATTTGAAATATGGTGGACTAGATAGCATAATAGTGACGCAATACGATTTGGATGGAAAAATTGTAAATACCATTACAAGTAATGGCTGGACAACAGTACAATCACTAATTCCCACGAAAGAGGATGGAAATATTACAGGTTACACATTTAAAGATTTTTTAAAGGCGACTTGGTCTAGTGTGGTGAAAGGTTGTTCTGGTTTACCTCAATCTGGATTATCAGGGGTTTTTAATGTGGGTCCGGAAACAATAGCTGTCGGTGAGGTTGCTTATAAATTATTGGAACGGCAAACTAGCAATGAAACCATAAAGCTACAAAAGGGTGATTTTTATTTTCAAGCAGTTTCTGGAAAGCTTGTTTCTGGATCATCAATAGATGTGAATGGGCATACCGAGCTGTCCAATTCAGCCTTATTAAAGCATGACACAGGATATTTTGGTAATACCGGCTGTTTTGTAACAGGTAATGGTGTACAAGGTAGTGGAGTAGTTTGGAAACAATATATGAATTTTATTAAAAACAATGCCCAAATGCCATCTGGTTATGTGTTAAGGGGAACAGTATCAAATAAAAACTCGCCAGTGAAGGTGTCAAAGCCGATGAAATAAAATAAACACAAAATAAATATTATATTGATATAAAAGCAAATGCCATATATAATGTGTATGAGGCATTTGCTTACACTTAATAATACCAACAACAGTTAATTTTTTATATGAGGAGTAATATATGAAATTCAAAAACTATTTTCAATTTTTTTTCCTGTTTATTACAATGCTAATTATTAGCAATTCAATTTTTGCGCAAGACGATTACAAATATAAATATCTTGAATTACTTCGTGCTGGCAAATATGATGATTTAAAAACATTGTTAGTAAAATGGGAAAAAGCAGAACCCAAAAACCCTGAAATGTTTATTGGGTATTTTAATTATTATGCAAATAGAAATAAAACAGAGCAGGCAGTAATGGGGCAAATGCAGGACGGAAGATACGGCATGTTCAACGATATTATTTATAATTCAAATGATGTTAAAGCTGGGATAGGATATCTTGATAAAGGACTAAAATATGTACCAAATCGGCTTGATATTCATTACGGCAAGATAGACGCATTCTTTGCCATCAAAGATTATGAAAGTGCTGGTAAAACATTATACAATCTTATAGCAATATCGCCTAAGTATAATGCAACTTGGATGTTGGAAGATAACAAATCTGTAGAAGACGGTCAAAAGTATCTTTTAGGATATATTAGTCAATATTTTGATAAGTTTTTTTGGGTAGGCACAAATGTTGCGTTGGAACAAGCGATAACATGCTCTGAATGTGAAATAAAAACTTACCCTGAGAATACACGCGGATATAATATTCTAGCAACAGCCTATATTGAAGCTGGCGATCCGGAAAAAGCAATAAAGTATTTGCTAGATGCAGAAAAAGTCGATAATACAGATTGTATTATCTTAATAAATATTGGTATAGTTTATGGAAAATTAAAAAATATTGACAAAGCAAAAGAATATTTTAACAAAGCAATAAAAATAGGTAATGATGTTGAGAAAAATCAAGCTCAATATTATTTAGATAGTTTATAAAATGCATTCGCCGCATAAAAAATTTTCGAAGTAAGCTTTAAAAAAAAGCGGCACAAGGCGTAAGGTATACATTGGGTTTAAAATATTATACAATGATAGCTATCATGGTAAACGTAAAACAATTTTCAAAGTATGTAATGTATGCAATATCCTGTGCCGCGTTATTGCTGGTATCTTGCGCAACAACCGAAGGCGGCGGCAAAAATACTGCAGCAATGGCAATGAAGTTAGGTCCGGGCATAGTTAATATGGCGTTGCCTGCCGTAATCAAATCAAGTGAACGTAAATTAAAAAAAGATACGCATAATCAAAAACTTGTTGTAGATGCAGGTTCATTCAATATCATGTATGCAAACGCTTTTATACAAGGACAGGCAAAAATGCTGCCGTTATCAAAATATGAAAAGCGCGATAAAGAAAATGCGAAAGCGCAAAAATATTATGCGCGCGGTGTGGAAATTTTGAACGCCGGTTTAGAAGATAAATATCCCGGCATAACAAGTGCCGATACTGATGTCATTACAAAAGAATACTTGCCTAAAATAACAAAAGAAGATGTGCCGCTCATATACTGGCTGACAGCCGGAACATTCTGCGCCTTTGCTAACGATCCGTTTGATCTTAAATACGGCTCGAAAATTGCACCGCTTTCTTTGCTTATAAAAAAGGCATACGAAATCGATCCTGACTACAACACAAGTACTTTGGATGAATTCTTTTTTCTGTACTATGCCGCTTTACCGCAGGATTTAGGCGGCGATATTACAAAAGCACCGCAGTATTACGAGCGTGCCGTATCAAAAACAAAAGGTCTTTCTGCAGGAATCTATGTGTCGTGGGCAGAGGTAATTTCTATCCCTAAACAGGATTACAAAGATTTTATCGAAAAAATAAATATGGCAATGGCAATTGACCCTAAAAAAACACCTGATATAAAACTTATGAATGTTCTAGCTCATGAAAAAGCCGAACACTATTTAAAGAATGCCGGAAGGTATTTTCTTGATACGGAACAGTAGATTCTATGCGGACAGAGATTAATTCTTGGTAGAACATAATAAAATTGAAAACTAAAAGAAATAAAAAACTGATAAAAATAGCCTGCGTGATAGGGCTATTTGGTTTTTTAATTGTGTTTGGCTTGCTTATATGGACGGGTCTTTGGACAGGCAAAGGTGTGTTTGGCGAAAAAGGATCGTTTGCATCAGCATCATACTTTGAATTGCTTAAGCGCTTTGACACATTGTTAGAAGACGAGCATGAAGGTCTGCCGTTCAATTCTGATTTTTACAAAGATCTTTTAAACACACTGGAAGCAAAAGCGGTTGGTGCCGAAGCGCTCAGTTCAGTCTTAAAACGGTACCGCATTGTTGCAAAAAACCATGATGTTTTTTTTAGTGAATATTACAATGCTGTAGACCGTTCGTGTAAAAAATTTCCACACTCAGCATTGCTTGCAGCTTTACAAGCAGAAACAATTGTTATGTCAGGCGGCAATTCAGACGGTGTTAATGAAAAACTATTGCACTGTGCCGATGTTCTGACAGCAAACGGTCCGCTTAGCGAAAGTACATTCTTTCCGGTTGTATTTTGCATATATGTTCTTAATAATTCGTTTAACACAATTGATTCTGCACTTGATATAAAACGTGCAGATGATATATTTACAAGTTTTATCCGTAGCTATAATAGTTCCGGCATGGATAAAACTGATGCTGTGCTTTATGAAAACATAATTGTAAATGTTGCGCTATTACAAGTTGTTGCGCAAAAATATTCACAGGCTGCCATTACACTGTTGCCCTTTGATCCAAAAACAATGCAAAGTATAAAAGCAAAACAATTTGCCGCAGAATTTTCTTACGATTTTGCAAACCCTCTTTTAGCGGCTGAGCTTTGGATAAGTTTGGGAACACAAGAGGACATTGCTCGTGCAGCAGATGCGTTTGTCATAGCAGATGATTATAAAAATGCAATCCGCTTGTGGCAAATTTTAACAATGAAAACAAGCCGCGAAACAAAGTCGCAAGAGACAATAGAGTTAATTACACAGTCTTACTACAATTTGGCATCGGCTACAGAAGATATTCCGCAAAAGAGAAGATTTTTGGAACAGCTTTTTGTAGCACATAGCGACGCACAAAAAGATACTGCATGTTTTATATTTTCAGTTATAGCATGGTCGCGGCTAATGGATAATGATATAGCAATTGCATTTTTGGAAGAAAACTTTTTAAACAGACCAACCGGCATTTTAGACCTTGAGCTTTTCAGGCGCAGCTTGGAATCAATTCAACTGGAAAAGACAATATCGGATACTTGGATTTTATTAAACCGGTTTCCGCAGGATCAATATATATACACTTGGGCTTCATGGTATTTTGAGTTTATGCGCAAGATGCAAGATGCCGCTGCATTAAAATATTTTGCAGCGCAAAATGATGTTACATTCGATGTTTTGCTTTTTAACGATGTGTACAGTCTAATGCTTACAGGACAACTTAAAAAGGCATTGGAATTGCTTGAACAAATGCAAAACTCGCAAAATGATAATGCCAAAAATTGGGCGCTTTATGCAAATGCAGCGCTTGTTTACGAAGCTATGCATCAAAATGCAGATGCTATACGCGCTTATCAAAAAGCAGTAGACATTATCGAATTAAAACCATCAAAAACATCAAAAGAAAAAGCTGCGGCAGTCTTTTTAAATCTTGCCTCCTGTTACGGCAGAACAAATAATAAAGATTTGCAAAAAGAAGCACTTGGAAAAGCAGCAGAATACGATCCTGATAATGTTCATGTCCGTTTAGCACTTAAAAAAATTTAACTAGGATTCGGAGTCCAAAAAGAATGATAAAATTATCTGATTATGTAATAAAGTATCTTGAACAATTAAATGTTAAGCACATGTTCATGCTTCCAGGCGGTGGTGCTATGCACTTAAACGATTCGCTTGGTAAGAGCAAAAAAATTGAGTATGTAGTATGTTTGCATGAACAGGCAAATGCAATTGCTGCAGAGGCTTATGCCCGTGTAACAAATAATTTAGGTCTATTGATGGTAACTACCGGTCCGGGCGGAACAAATGCATTGACAGGTATTGCATCTGCTTATATGGAGTCAACGCCCGTATTGGTTTTATCCGGTCAGGTTAAGATTCTTGATCAAATTAGAGATCAAAAAGTCCGTCAACAGGGAATTCAGGAAGTTGATATAATTTCTATTGTAAAACCGGTTACCAAATATGCGGTTATGGTGACTGATCCGCAAAAAATAAAATATCATTTAGATAAGGCTGTGTATGAAGCAAAACATGCTAGACCCGGTCCTGTATGGCTTGATATTCCGCTTGATGTTCAAGCGGCAATGATTGAGGAAAGCAGTCTTCTGGAATACAAAAAACCTATAGAACCAATCACTGATATTTCAAAAGATGTCTCTAAAATTATTGATATACTTAATAAAGCAGAGCGTCCTGTAATTTTAGCCGGTAACGGTATACGGTTGAGCGGCGGCACTGAATTGTTTTTAGAGTTGATTGAACTTTTGCAAATTCCTGTTCTTACAACATGGAATGGAATTGATTTAATTACAGAAGATAATAATTTGTATTACGGAAGACCCGGCGGTCTTGGACACAGGTATGCAAATTTTATTCAGCAAAATTCAGATGTTTTTTTATCAATTGGGGCACGTTTAAATCTTTTACAAACCGGATATAATTTTGATGGTTTTGCACGTGCTGCTAAAAAGATAATGGTTGATATTGATGATAATGAATTACATAAAATAAATGTGCGCCCTGATATGGCTGTTTGCGCGGATGCAAAACTTTTTATGCAGGAAATAATAAAACAAAAAGATCGTATAAATAAAAAAGATCGCTCCGCTTGGTTTACATATTGTGATAGGGTAAAAAAAGCATATCCTCTTGTAAGTGATAAAATTAATAACAACTGCGAAAAAGTTAATACTTATCATCTGTTATACGCAATCTCTCTTCAAATGGAGATGGAAGATATATATGTCAGTGGAAGTTCAGGTTCTTGTATCGAAATATCAATGCAAGCATTTCGTGTAAAAAAAGGGCAGCGTGTTTTTTGCTCTAAGGCTCTTGCCTCAATGGGATATGGATTACCCTCTACGATTGGTGCTGTATTAGCATCAGGGGGAAAGCGCACAGTATCAGTTGTAGGTGATGGCGGTTTTCAAATGAACATTCAGGAATTGGAAACCATAAGACGTTTAAATTTGCCTATAAAAATATTTGTGTTAAATAACAACGGCTATGGTGCAATAAATGCAACACAAACAAATTTATTTGCAGGTCATTTAGTTGCATGCACACCGGAATCAAAACTGACTATGCCTAATATTGTAGATGTAGCAAATGCTTATAAACTGCGGACAGTTACGATTAAAGAAAACAAAGAATTAGAAAATAAAGTTGCAGAGGTTTTATCCGGAAGTGATCCTGTAATTTGTGATGTTCATGTTCCTTTAACATTGACGGCACTTCCAAAGCAAGTATCTTACAAACGAAAAGACGGTCAAATGGAATCATTACCACTTGAATATATGAATCCGCCATTGAATGATGAAGAATTTAAATCAAATATGCTTATACCTTTGTATAAGAAAAAACAGGAGTAAATTATGACAAACAATAATATAACTTGCCCATTTTGCCATAAAGAATTTCAATTAACAGAGGCTATAACAAATCAAATTGAAGGACAATTAAAATTCGATATGGAAAAAGCATTAAGTGATAAATATGAAAAACAGTACGAAAAACGGTACGAAGAAGATTATAAAAAATTAAAAGAAAGTGCAGCAGAAAAAGCAAAAAAAGAATTCAATAATGAATTAAAAGATAAAGAAGAAGAATTGCAGGAAATGAATAAAAAATTACAATCGTTTAAAGAAAAAGAAAAAATAATATTACAAAAAGAAAGAGCATTAGAAGAAGAAAGACATACTATCGAAATTGCATATCAAGAAAAACTAAATAAAGAAGTCAAGATGGCATATTCAAAGGCGCAAGAATCTTTAGAAAAAGAATATGATCTAAAAATAAAAGAAAAAGAAAAATTGATAGCCGATTTAAACAAACAAATGAAAGAAGGACAAAAAAAAGCAGAGCAAGGATCAATGCAATTACAAGGTGAAATATTAGAAATTAAAATCGAAGAATTGCTAAGGATCAATTTTCCGCAAGATATTATTGAACCTGTTCCGGTTGGAATAAGGGGTGCAGATATTATACAAACTGTAAAATTGGATACAGGAAAATCAGCAGGAAAAATTATATGGGAATTAAAACGGACAAAAAACTTTTCAATGGACTGGATAGATAAACTAAAAGAAGATCAAAAAAGTGTTCATGCGGAAATTGCAATAATTGCAACAGAGGCATTGCCGCAAGAAATAGCTTATTTTGGAACAATAGAAAATGTATGGATTACAGATGTCAAATATATTTTAGGTGTCGCAAAAACTCTGCGTGAAAATCTAACAGCACTTGCAAAATTTAAATATGCAAACGAAGGGAAAGAAAACACATCCGGTATGATATTTAATTATCTTATCGGCACAGAATTTAAACTTAGAGTAGAATCGATATTAAAAGCCTATGTTGACATGCAAAATGATCTTGAACAAGAAAAAAGAATTTTAGAAAAATCTTGGGCAAAACGCGAACAGCAAATTAAATTATTTTTTAAAAATATTTCCGGTATGTATGGCGATCTGCAAGGGATCGGCGCACCGCTGCAAGAAGTAAAATTATTAGAGGGGTAAATATGCGTATAGCAATAGCACAAATTAATTCTACAATCGGCGATTTTGAAGGCAACACAAAAAAGATTATTGATTATGCACAAAGGGCGCTTGAACAAAAAAGCGATCTAGTGCTTTTCCCTGAACTTGCAATTTGCGGCTACCCGCCTATGGATCTTTTGGATCAAGATATTTTTGTGCGCAATAATATTCGTGCCTTGCGGACATTGCAGAGTGAATTGCCGCAGGGAATTGCCGTTGGTGTCGGATATGTCAACCGCAACAAATCTGTTCAGGGTAAGTCTTTGGTAAACGCATTTGGAATTTTGCAAGACGGCTGCCTTGTCTTTGAACAAATAAAAACTCTGCTGCCTACCTACGATGTATTTGACGAAGCGCGCAATTTTGAAAGTGCCTCGAACTGGAATACTTTTCAGCTATGCGGCGAAAAAATCGGTATAGCGATCTGTGAGGACGTATGGCGCGAAACAGAAACACCTGGCACTAAGTATTCCGAGGATCCTGTCCGCCGCCTTTTAGACAAAGGCATCACAGTGCTTGTAGTGCCTTCAGCATCTCCATATTATATGTACAAGCAAAAAGACCGCTTGGATCTGGCACGGAACATTTGTTATATGGGTAAGGTAGAGCTTGTCTACATAAACGCTGTGGGGGCAAATGATTCTATTATTTTTGACGGCCGTTCATTTTTTATGAATGAATCGGGGGCAATCGCCGCATCTGCTGCGCCGTTCAAAGAGGATATGATTACATTCGATGTAAATCAGAAAAAACCCATCGAAACCTCAAAAAACGAAACCGCAAAAAAGAGCGGCTCGTATGCGGCAGAGGGCAAAAACGCTTCCTGTGAGTTAGACACCGTAGAAGAGGCGCTTGTAATGGGAATCCGCGATTATATGGCAAAGTGCGGCTTTAAAAAGGCACATTTGGGTCTATCGGGGGGCATAGATTCTGCGCTTACGGCATACTTAGGGGCTAGGGCAATAGGAGCAGAAAACATTGTCTGCATAAGTATGCCTTCGCGGTTTTCTTCTGACGGCTCAAAAGATGATGCCGCCGAATGTGCTGCAAATTTGGGCTGCCGTTATGAATCAATCTCGATAGAGCCGGTATTTAATGCATTTTTGTCAAGTTTGGCTGATGTTTTTGAAGGACGGTCATTTGATATTGCCGAAGAAAACCTGCAAGCCCGCATACGCGGCACACTTTTGATGGGATTTTCCAACAAATGGAACTCTATGCAGCTTACAACCGGTAATAAATCGGAGCTTGCAATGGGCTATTGCACCCTTTATGGAGACATGAACGGTGCTTTAGGTCCAATCGGCGATTTATTTAAGACCGAAGTGTTCGCTTTGTGCCGCAGGATCAACGAAAAATCAATTTTAGAGAACGGATCGGCCATTATCCCGCCGGCTATTATAGAAAAACCGCCCAGTGCCGAATTGCGCCCCAACCAAAAAGACCAAGACAGCCTGCCGCCCTATGAATTGTTGGATGAGATATTGTCCTTATATTTGTTTAAAAATTTATCTGCCTGCGAGATTTCCGAATGCGGTTACGACCGGCAGCTTGCCGCCTCGATCATCAAAACAGTTGCCCGCGCAGAATTCAAGCGCCGCCAAGCGCCGCCTGTGCTAAAAGTATCCCCGCGAGCCTTTGGAATGGGCAGGCGTATGCCGATTGCGCGCTCAATTTACGAAATCTAAGCGGCAAAAAACAATGCCTGACACCTTTTCGATTTTTTTGATAAGATTACCTATAATGAATGTCCAAAAAAAATGCGTCTATTATGTGTTATGCACACTTTTTAGTTTTTTCTGCTTTTTTTTCCCGTCTTATGCGGAGGCTTTAAACTTTAAGGATGATACGGAGGCGGAAACACTTGCCGGTAATATTGCCGACGCGCTTAGCGACGAAGATGCGCTGGCGCAGATACTTATGTTTGGATGGCGTGATATTAGCGGGGAGCCTTCTAAACTGATTAGAGAGTGGATTTCCCGCCGCCATATCGGCTCTGTAAAGGTTTTTGGCTGGAATACTGCGGATACCGAGCAGTTGGCGCGGAATATCGGCATATTTCAACGTTTGGCTGGACTTAATCCCTACAATATCCCCCTTTTGGTGGCTACAGATCAGGAAGGCGGTCTTGTGCGGCATGTTAAGGGGCGCACAATCGAAACTCCGGGCGCTATGGCGATTGGAGCATCGGGCTTTCCGCAAGATGCATATCTGTCCGGTTACTATATTGGCAGGGAGCTTGCCATTTTGGGCATCAATATGAACTTTGCACCGACTGTCGACCTTTATACGAATCACCGCTCGGTGCTAATTGGTTCGCGTTCATTTGGTGATAATCCTGCAAATGCCGGTATTATGGGTATAGCCTTTGCAAAGGGGCTAAAGGCTTCGGGTGTTATTCCTACTGCCAAGCATTTCCCCGGACACGGCGACACAGACCTTGATTCTCACGGAACGCTTCCAACGATAGATGCTGATTTTGATACATTGTGGGATCGCGAACTGGTGCCATACCGCATGTTTTCTGCAGAGGGACTTCCTGCCGTTATGAGCGGGCATCTGGCATTTCCTAACACTGCATCAAAAATGATTCCGGCCTCCTTGTCGCAGTTTTTTTTGACTGATATTCTGCGCACCAAAATTGGGTTTAAGGGTGTTGTTGTTACCGATGACATTATGATGAACGGTGCAACTTATGCGACAGGCAGCTTGTGGAGGACTGCCAAAGAGGCGCTTATTGCAGGTAACGATATATTGATGATGAACTCCACGCCTGAACTTGATGATTCTATTTGGACAAATCTTGTTTCTGCAATGCGCACTGAGCCTGATTTTAAACGCCGTGTTCGCGAAGCTGCAAAACGTGTTCTTGCACTAAAATTAAAATATCTGCGCGGCACTAATGCACCGCCGTTAATTCCTGATATTCAAAAAGTGCGCGAGGGAATTCCCGATAAAGAAGGCGGCGATTTTTTTTATAGCCTTGCTGCCCGCAGTGCAACTACAATAAAAAACGGAACTAAAAACGGCACTGCGGTTTTGCCGCTTAATACTAAAACCCGCGAGACGATTTTTTTGCTAGGGCAAAGTCTTGATTTTTTTGCAGCAGGAAAAAAAATACTTGCAAAAGAACGAAGTGTTTCTGTTGATAGCATAAATAATGCCGGTGTATCATCGTATTGGTATTCCGCTCCTATAACAGATGATCTTATGCGGCGTGCGGCAGCCTCTGATATTATCATTTTTTATTTGTCAAATAACGAAGGTATCGAAGTTTTACGTTCGTTACGCAACTTGAATAAAAAAATTATTGTGCTGTCTGTTTTAAGTCCTGCATATATTGGACAAGTATCGTGGGTTGATGCGGCGATTGCAGTTTACAGCGACTCACCGGAATCTATTGCAGCAGGCTTTTCTACAATTTTGGGTACGATCAATGCAGGCGGAACCTTGCCTTTTGTGCTGGAATAAAAATAAAAATAAGCACCGCAGATGACGCGAAAGACGAAGTTTTATGAATATTTATGAAGGTTATATCGTATGAAAATTCTTACACAACTTGCTATTATTTTTGGATTTGGGATTGTAGGAGAGGCGATCGCATATTTTGTAAAGGCGGGAATGCCGGCAAGTGTTTGGGGAATTATTATTTTGTATATCGCATTATCTTTTAAATTGTTAAGACCTGCACAGATTGAGTTGTGCGCTGATTTTTTAAACGCAAATATGGCTTTGTTTTTTTTGCCGCCAAGCGTTGCACTTATCGAACAGTTTGATGTCCTAAAATATGCGCTTATTCAGTTTATTGTTATATGTTTTATTGCAACGTTTATTACTTTTTTTGTAACATACTACACAGTTTTTTTTGTTAAACGTTTACTGGAAAGAGGAAAAAAATGATAAATGAAATATTGGGAACACCGGCAAGTGGTATTCTTTTAAGTATAGGCAGTTATGCAATTGGAATTGCACTTTGTAAAAAATTTAAAATAACTTTTTTAAATCCGCTTATAATTGCAATTGTCTTAACATTGCTAACTATAATCTACACTCCGCTTAGTATAGAAAATTATCTTAACGGTGCAAATGTTTTTACTATGATGATTCTTCCGGCGACAATTGTGTTAGCACTAAATGTATACCGTAAGCGGAAAGTTTTTATTGAAAATCTTATTCCAATACTTATAGGATGCTTGGCCGGATCTGCCGCGTCAATTATTAGTGTGCATTTTTTGTGCAAATTGTTTTTAATTGAAGATGTGCTAAAACTTTCGTTACTTCCTAAATCAGTAACAACGGCTATAGCAATGCAGCTTTCAGAAAAGTATGGCGGTGTCCCATCGATCACTATTGCGGCAGTTATTTTTACCGGTAATTTTTCTGCAATTTTTGGACCGCTTTTTATAAAAAAGTTTAAACTTAGCGATTCTGTTGCAAACGGTGCTGCAATGGGTGTTTCAGGTCATGCCGTAGGCACTGCGCGCTCTTTACAAATAGGCGAACTAGAAGGAGCCATGGCAAGCATATCCTTGTGTGTAGCAGGAGTTATTACAAGCGTGCTTTTAATTTTATATTGAGTTTATACGGTTTTTTACGCAAAAAAAAACTGCCCCGTTGGGCAGTTTTTATATAGTTATCTGTAAGCTATCTCTTTTAGATGCGCTCGCTTGAATCACCGACTAACAATCCGGTTTTAACATCAAGTGCTTTTACGCGTAGGCGGCGCAGATCACCTGGACCGTCGATGCGGGCAGATATAACAACATCAACACCCATCAGATTTCCAAAGCTTAAAAGCTGGAAGTCGTTATCATAAGAGGGCAAGTCTATAGCATTCTTTGTTCTAAAGGCATCGATTTTTCGTCTATCCATTACCTGATATGCCTTAGGTGATTGAACAGATAGATAAGTTATTTCTTCGAGTATGTATACACCTTCTTGCGGGTTGTCCGCATCAACATTGATAACAGCAATAAGTGTCTTTTTCTTTAGGTTCTTGGTTGCTTTTTCAAAAGCATTGCGCACAGAAGTATCCATTGTGTAAATAGGATCTTCCATTACCATTTCACCATTCCTCATATTTTGAGATGAGGAAACAGGTTGTTGAACAATTTGCTGCGGCGGGGGTGCTGATTCAACTATTGGAACAGAAGGGGCACCGGAGTTTTCATCTTTAAGCTGTTCTTGACCTACGGAAACAATTGATTCATCAGTTACTGTAAAAAAGTGTCTTGAATTAAATGAATTAAATTGAGTTACTTCTGTGCTGCGTGCCTGAAAATCTTCAAATGCAACACGTATTGTATGCGGACCATTCCTTATCTTGTAAGTAACGGTTTCGCCGACCCTTAATGAACCGGCGGCACGCGCATCAATATAAACACGTAATCTTATTAAGCTGTTGTTGTCAACCCGCTGAACAAGAACCTCTGAGCCGTCTTTAGATCCTGCTGCTTCGCCTTGAATAACAGGCATAACCAGAAACAAAGTAACTACAGCCGCAACAATAAAAGATTGTAGTATAGATTTGATCATTTTTTTCCCCTTACATTCGTTCGCAACTAGCAAACAATTTAAAACTTGCCGCTAGCGCAGCCGTTTGTCTTATATATAGGATCGGCAAATTCTGAACGAACTTAATACTTTTTGGCAAACACCGCCAAAAGTCAAATAAATTGCAAAAAATCCACTATCCTAATCAACTTATCGGCAACAATATCTAAAATATTTAATTACACAGGGCTAAGGGTTTTTGTTTGCATTTTGCGGATTTAGACTTTTTTTCTAAACGACTTCCAGTTAATGCCGTAGTGGTGTATACGCAAGCCCATTTGACGTTCTGTTATCCCTAAGCTGCGGGCGGCTGCGTTTGAATTGCCTGCGGAATTTTTAAGCGCCTCTGTTATCATTTCCTTTTCCAAGCGCGACAGTGCGGCATCAAGCGTTGTAGTAATTTTTGTGTTGGTGCTATCTGCACTTTGCAGACTGGGCGGCAGATTATATGAGTGAATCACCATATCGGTAGACAAGATGACTGCGCGCTCTATGCAATTTTCCAGTTCGCGGACATTGCCAGGCCAATGATAAGAGGTTAAGAGGTCTATGGCAGGGCTTGATATGCGCTTAATAAGTTTTCCGTTTTTGTTTGCAAACTTTTCCGTAAAGTGGTCGGCAAGCAGCATAATATCGCTTTTGCGCTCCCGCAGTGCTGGAACATGCAGCATAAACACGTTAAGCCGGTAAAAAAGATCTTCGCGGAAGCGGCCATGTCGGACTTCTTCTTCTAAATTGCGGTTGCTGGCTGCGATAACTCTAACATCAACCTTGATCGTGCGGGTGCCGCCTACGCGCTCAAAGTCCATTTCCTGCAAAACACGCAAGAGCTTAGATTGTATTTGAAGCGGCATCTCACCGATTTCGTCCAAAAAAATAGTGCCTGTGTCCGCTATTTCAAAACGCCCCTTGCGCTGGCTTACCGCTCCGGTAAACGCACCTTTTTCGTGCCCAAACAGCTCGCTTTCGATAATTGATTCAGGAAGAGCTGCGCAATTCACCTTTAAAAACGGCTTTTGCGCCCTTTTGGAAAGTTTGCAAATCTCGGCAGCGATAAGCTCCTTACCGGTACCGCTTGCTCCTGTTATAAGGACATTTGCATCTGTAGGTGCAACCTGCTGTATTTGCAAAAAAACATCTTTCATAGCGCTGCTGGTGCCGATAAAACCGCTTTTAATATGCGGCTTGGCATCATTATTAAATTGACTGCCCCCCATGATATTTGGGGCATTCTTCTGTAGATAACGGAATTGTTCCTCCATAATCCGTTCGCGCAATTTTGCCGAATCTGCTATGATAGATGCAGTCTTTTCCATCAATCTTTTGTCGGAATTTAGGATTTTGCTGATATTTTCCTCTGAAAGATCCTTTCCAATACGCCGTTCTGCACTTAAAGTGCCCATAATTCCCGCTGAAGTACGTATCGGCACACAGCAATAGCTCATGCCTATCATATCTTCGCGGCTGCGGTTCTTTGCACGATTCAAAAAATGAGGTTCATTAGACAAATCCGGCACACAAATCGCAAGACCGGACTCAAAAACACGTCCAACAAAGCCCTCGCCAAGCCTGTAAACGCCTCTTTCCTTTTCTTCGGCAGTTAACCCGTAGGCTTCCTCAATTTTTAGCAAGCCTGTAGTGCGGTTTAACAATGTGATCATCCCGCGTTTTAATTGTGCCCGCAATTCCAAAATACTTAAAACCGGTCCTAGTGATGTGCGTAAATCAACATGTTTGTCCAATGTGCGGACAATTTCAAAAAGCAGCTCAATTTCTTTTAAAGAGTTTGCATCAGAGGCAGCCATTTCAGTATTCATATTGAATATTCTTACATTTTTGTAGGAATTGCACAAGGATATAATTGAAAATTGCAAATATGGTTCTATTTCCGGTGGTACAAAAATAAAAATGCGAATACAAAAAAAACTGCCGTGCCGCCTAGCAAAATTACCGCGACTATTATTGATTCAGGAACCGTAATATTAAACGATAAAAAACCAAAAAGAAGATAATGGCGATCATAATCCATAGAAGGGTCTGCCATAATGTTTTTTGAAAACAGAACAAACAGATCTGACATTGAATCTTTACTAATCGTATTTAAACTTGGAACAAATAATGACTTACGTGAATCACCGTTAAGCGAAATAACAGGGAACTCATAATCCCAAGCGGCACTGCCTAGCGTATCAAATAATGTAGATTTTTGTCTGCCTATAATTGATGTTGATATATTCAAAGTGCGGCATGCCGAAAAAAAAGCTTCTGCAATCTCCTGCGGAACTCTGCGCTGCCCTTTTGTGTTTTGCATGTTTATTTTTGACGGCAGTGAAAAAAAATTGGTGTCAATAAGAGCTACTTTGTCGTCTGTTTCATAAGTATCAAGCAAAAATTGAATGTCAAAGTTTGTACTAAAATCTTCGGCATGCTCTTGTTCCAGAAAATCTCCGTCAAGAAAAATTATAGCAATATCAAAATCGACAGGTTTGATTCGTATTTTTTCAATAAAATCAATTAATATTTGATGTATCCATGGCAAGGATTCATCGATCTCTATTTGTGTACGCAACGGAGTTGTTAAGAGCAATGTTCCAATGGGAACAGACATTTTTGTGTAGCTTAAAATTCGCAGAGGGTTTTCGGCATAATCAATTTTCTTTTCGTTTAATGTTTTTACAAGCTCGTTGTAAATAAAAGAGTTATCTGTATTTTGTGCGGCAATTGAACTTACACTAAAAAAAGATAGCGTTAAAAACGCCCCAAAAAGGCGCGCAAAACGTTTCGCATAACGCATTGTTTTGCGCAGCCTGTTAATTATTTATTTTACTTAAGCAAGCCTGAACCCAAATTGCAACTTCGTCAGGCCAGCGGGACTGAACAGCAATGAATTCTTGTAATCCAGATGTATAATCCCCAAGAAAATAAAATGATTGAGCCAGATAAAACCGTGAACGGGCTATTGCCGAGCTGGAACGCGGCTTTGCCATATAACGCAGGAATGATTCACGCGATGCATTCCAGTCGCGCCACATAAACGGTCCGCGTACGATTTGCGAAAGCTCATAATCATCTTGATCGTTGATAAGGCTATTCAGATCCTGATTTATTACACGCGGTTCGCTTATAACAACATCCTGTTTTGTTCCGGAATATGCAGGATTTGACGTAGTTTGCGGGATCACTGTGGAAAACACATTCCCGTTACCTGTTATGTTGTTTGTCTGCGGAGCTTGTTGATACCCATTTTGCTGATAACCGTTCTGTTGATAATTATTGCCATTTTGTTGATACCCATTCTGCTGATAACCGTTACCGTTTTGTGCAGTCTGATTTGTGTTTCCATTCTGTGAATAATTATACGGCGTGTTGTTTACATTACCATTTTGCTGATAATTGTTACCGGTTTGTTGATACCCATTCTGTTGATAATTATTGCCGTTTTGCTGATACCCATTCTGTTGATAATTATTGCCGTTTTGCTGATACCCGTTCTGCTGATAACCATTGCCGTTTTGTGCAGTTTGATTTGTGTTTCCATTCTGTGAATAATTATACGGCGTACTGTTTACATTACCATTTTGCTGATAATTGTTACCGGCTTGCTGATACCCATTGCCGTTCTGTTGATAACCGTTCTGTTGATAACCGTTGCCGTTTTGTTGATAACCATTGCCGTTTTGTGCAAGCTGATTTTTGTTGCCATTCTGCGAATAGTTATACGGAGTACTGTTTACGTTGCCATTCTGCGGATAATTACCCGCTGCAGCAAATGGATTATTGTTTTGTGCATAATTATTATTGGAATATGCAGGCGTAACAGGTGTATATGGGTTAGCAACACCGCCTTTTACAGGTTTTGCGCCTGCTTGCGCGTTTGGTTGCGCATTTTTTTGATCGATACGCATTGAGGGGGCAGCTACCGGTTGATACGGTTGCGAAGGCTTACCTGTATAACCATAACCATAAGGATTTGCAGGCATATTTTGATTTTGATTTCTTGCTATCACAACTTCTGTAGGAATGAATGTTGAGTTATCGCCGGGTACAATGTTTGCTCTGCCTTCCATAAGGTCTTCTTCGTAGACTATAGCATAGTAATATGGGACACCGGGTGTTACATAATCTACGAACGGCGATGTAGCACCGACTTTCAATGCTGTTGCAGTAATTAAATCCCCATGACGGCGTATAGGCTGTATGCTGCGGTATAAAACAGGAGTTTTCTCCCTTTCTGTATAGCTGTAGGTAATGATGATAAAATTATCTTGGGCTACCGCAGATATTCTACCCACGTTAGCGTGTAAGGTACCGCTGTACATCTGCCTGCTGCCGGCATAAGCAGGCCACTTTGCATTGAATTCTGCACTCTCTATTGCTTGCTGATATGGGAACGACTGCATTGGTGCTTCTAAATAATTTGTGTTTTGTGTTATGTTTACGCGGCTGCGCGAGGCATCGATAGAATAATTTTGACCATCAATAGTAAAACTTATAATATTGTTTAGCGGTATAATTAGATCATATTTTTGATTAGATTCATCACTTGCAACAAAAAAGAAATACCACTGCCCTGAATCAACTATCGTTTCAGAATATTTCTGGACACCGTAAGCAACTACTGTTGACTGTCTTTGATCAAAGTCCATTCCGCCTCTAAAAGGTATCTTTGAACGGTAAATATAAACAGGGCCCTTTACACTTTTTGAATCTGACCATGTAAAAATAACATCCGTAGCTCTTATTTCTGCATGGACATTGGAAACAAACGGCGCAAAAACATCAAAACCTGTGCCGGTCTTTGTTGACATATTTTCGGATTTTGGATTTACCTTTTCTTTTTCCGCAGTTGCAGGTCTGGCGTTTTTCGGCGGCGGAGCAGGTTTCCGCTGTGCAAAAACATCAGCAGATACTACAAGCTGAAAAGCAAAAAATAATGCAAAAAAAGCATAATATTTACCAAAATTCCCAATTTTATTACCGATTATACTGTTCATCGACATAATACTCCCCTCAAACATATACAAAAATTTCGATACAACATAAAGATTATGGCATAAAATTCAATTTTATACAAGACCTATTTGAAAAAAAAGTGTTTAGAATTTTTAATATGTTACCGATATAAGCAACTGTTTGCCGCGTGTGGTAAGTAACGATTCTATTTGGCTGTAAGAAAAACTAGCTTCGACTATACCCATAACGTAAACGCTTATATCATAAGGGTCCCACGAAAAAGTTAAGCCTGATTTTGAAATATAAAAGTTATTGTTCAAAGAAATGCGATCGTCTAAAAAACCTAAGCTGCTTAGGCTTGTAGTCGGCGAGCCGCCGTATTTAATGCGCAGATTTTCTTCGACAGCCCGCTCTAATGTAGGTATTGCTTGGAGAGGAATGATTTCATCTCGTTTTACTATATCCATTTTTACGGTGTCTATAACAAAATAACGCTTTTCGCGCATGCCATGCGAGCCGCCTTTATAATATTCTCTGTCGCGGCAAATAACGATCATATTTACATATTCATAACCGGTAAAAATTTCGTTAAAATACCAGTTGTAGGTTTCCCATGTACTTGGGTCGCTAAAAAGTAATCTTTTGTTTGAAGAATAATATTCTGTTACCAGTTCGTAACGTTCTTTTGCAAAGTAGGCGGAGGCTGTTTGCCCGCCGTAAAGTATTTTGCTAATCAGCATTTTTATCCGTGTATCAGAAGAATCAAGAAGTTGATATTGTATAGTTAAATTAGGACTCTTTTTTCCTTGTTCCGGCATTAAAGCTACAACTTCTTGTTTTGTAATATTTACGTGTTTTGTTGCCGCGCCTTCTTCTAGTATCCATCCTGAACCTTCGATAGGATTTATATTTTTATCGCGCCACTTGCGCATTGCAATGCTGTTGCATGTAGATAGCGTAGTGATGATAAGAATAAAATATACTCCGGTAAAGATGCGGGTCAACATCGAGTGTAATCTTTTTTTTGAATTTGTTTTTTTCTTTGAATTTATTTTTTTCATCGTCATCATATTTATTATAGCATTATAGCAAAAAAAATTATATAGGAAAATTTATGGATCTGTCAGGACGCAGTACTTCTGCGCCGTTTTGGTATATATGATGAGCTGTGCTGCCTTCTTCAAGGTAACAATGCAAAAGAAAACGGACAGTGCGTTCTAGTGAATTAGCACTACAGACCGGTTCTTGTACGGAAAACAGAGCAAGTTCTTCTGCACGTCCGCTGCGGCGCAGAGCGGCAGCCGGATTAAGCGCTGTTAAATCATTTGTTACAGAAAATATAAGCGATACAATATCAGATTCTGCTAAACTATTTTGTGCAAGCATTGCATCGTAAACAGATGCAATTTGTTTTTGAATATCTGCTTCTGTATTTAAACATTGCGCCGCGCCGCGCAAGGCATAAATTCTTTTCATATACTACCCTTTGCAATCGTTAAAATGATTCCCGAAGTTATTGCCCAAAAAATACCGGAAACACAAAAAAACATATAAAGCACCATTGTTGCCCTAAAATGCCTTTTTGGATTCCGTTTATGCAAAGCTCCGTTTATAAAAATATTTATAAACGCAAAAACTGCAAGTGCTATGGCACTTATCATCATGGTATGCAGTAAAAAAAACTGAGTGTTATCTGTCCATGTAAAAAGTGTTCCTGCAAAGTAAAGCAGAACTGAAAAAGCATTTAGAAAAAAAAGCGCGGCTATTATGCTTGTAAATAAAACTACCGCCATCACTTTTTTCATATAGACATTATACAAAAATTGTTAATCATAATAAAGGCATAATCCTGATACTTTTTCTGCACCTGCTTTTTTTAAAGCGGCTGCACAAGTGTTTATTGTAGAGCCTGTTGTGTAGACATCATCAAACAAAATAATGTTACTTGGTACATTTTTTGTACAAATTATTTTGTCTTTTAAATTTGTACTACGCGCAAGCCTATCCAAATTTTTTTGGGTTTCTGATTTTAGCCTTTTTAAACAGCGGTGAATATTTATGTTTTTTTCCCGCTCTAACACTGATGCTATAAATTCAATTTGATCCCAGCCTGAACTTTTTATTTTTCCGTTACGCGGCGGAACCGGCACCCAAACCGCATCGCTTCCGCAGTTTAACAGCTTGGAGGCTTCAAGGAGTTTGCCGGCAAAAAACCTGCACAGATTGCGGTGCCTGCCGAATTTATACGCTTGCAAAACATGTGCGGCATCACCCATATACGGATAAACGGCTATGGAATTGCATGCCGATTTTGGCCGGGAATTGTCCGTTTCGGAATTGCGGCAATTTAGACATGTGACGCGCTCAGAAATTAAGGGCTTGCCGCAAACGCTGCACCTTATTGCATCCTCGATAGTAAATAGACTTTCACAGTCCGAACAGATTCCGTTTGACGCTTCCTTTGCCGTCAACAAATTATTGCCGCAAACCGGACATCCGCAGGGAAATATGAATTCTCTTATTAAAGAAAAAATATTTTTATTCATAACATAATAATGGGTTAAAGTGGTACGGCGCTTTACTTTTTTAAAAATATTTTTACAAAACAATGACATTTGTCATCAATATTGTCATCAATATAAGTTTTGTCATCAATATGAGTTTTGAATGTTAATGCAATGGCGAAAAATAGCCTACTGCATCGCGTCCTGATCTGTCTAATAGATGAACCTCGGCCTCTACCGGCAGGAAAGCTTTTCCAAAATCTGTAGAAAGAACAGCTTGATAGCTTAAAATATATGAGCCGCTGGAGCGGGAGTTTATAGTTTGCAGAATAGGCGCAATGCCTTCCTGCCGGTAAAGAGGAATAACCTCGCCGCCTGTTTCACGGCACAGATATTCAATCTCATCTGAAGCGGGGGCTAGACCAACCAAAACTGTATAAAACACAATCCCGTTATTTGACAAATAGCGGGCTAGCTCAGATAGGCTGTACTGTTCAAAAGCAAGATCGCCGACTGTGCCTGAGCTTACAAAAACAACAGCGCGTTTTTTGGAAAGCGGCAATAGATTAGTAGCAGCCAGGCGCACTCCAAGGTCAAAGCGCCATCTGTCTGTCCACAAAGGATTCTCTCCGCGCGCAGCCGCATTCATTGAACCGGAACTCGCCGTGTTAAACCGCTCAAAAGATGGTTTTTCTGCGGCAGAAACCACTGAGGAAATGTTGCCGTCCATTGCAGCGTTAATATCACGCAGAGCATCTGCAATATCAGCTTGCAAACCCTCCGCTGTAAGCGAGCGCTCTATCAGAACGGAAATATCAGCAATCTGAGCGCTTTCCGATCCTAAAAATTGTTGATTAAATACCGGTTGACCGTTTTCAGACAGATGAAAATTAGATGCATCCAAACCGCTTATCGACCGGCGTTGATTGTTTTGCACGGTTAGTTCCACTGTTACAAGCGGAAAATCATTGCTTATAACTCTGTCAATTTGAACAAAAAAACCGGAGGCAACATCATCTAAAGATGCCATCACACTAATTTCATTATCATTAAAATCTGCAGTAAGAATGTTGCCGTTATAGTCAATTTTAGCATCAAGGTAACGTAAACGCGTGTTTGAGCTGCGGCTAAGCTCCTGCACAACTGTCGAATCCTTGTTTATAAGCAAAAGACGCTTGGTATCACTTACCAAAAGCTCGTTATCATCGGAAAAATTGATGCTCTCCGGAGCGGAAATGCCTTGATTCACAAAAACACCAAGGTACATGCCGTTAGAATCGAACATATATATCGTTTTTGCAATGCTATCGGCAACATAAACCACTCCGCCTTTTGCCGCAATTCCTGTAGGTGATAAAAATCCTGCAAAATTATCACTTTTTTTGCCAAAATTATAAATAAAATTGCCGTCAGGGTCAAATTTTGATACACGCTGATTGCCGAATTCCACCACGTAAAGGTAGCCTTCGTCATCAAAGGTGATGTTAGCAGCCCCAACCATCTGCCCGTCGCCAATTCCTTTGCTGCCTATGTGGGCAAGCCACTGTCCTTCTGCATTCAGCATACTGACACGTCCTGCACGGAATTCGGATACATATATTCTGCCATCCTGTGAGCGCACAATGTCGTAGGGGCGATCAAAGCCTTCCAGCGGGCGTCCCCTTTCGCGCGCGCGGACGATTCCGTTTACATCGATACGTACAATTTCGTTGCTGCCGTAGCATACTGCCCAAAATGAGCCGTCTTCTATGGGTAATACCGCACTAGGCTGGCTAAAACGGAATATCTCATCAGATGTTGTCCCCGGAAAACTGCCTATTCCTACATAACGGCTTTCTTCGTTCATCATTTTGAATAATGAGCGGCGGGCATTTACCACTTCTATGCGGCTGCGTATTTGAACATATTCCGGCGTTTCGTTGCCGTAGGCCTCTGAGGCTGCCTGCCATTGCCGCAGCGCAGTGCTTTCCAATCCTGAGCGGTAGTAAGCTCTGCCAAGCCAGTCTAAAATCAAACCTTCTTCAGGCTTAAACGAAAGCGCTTGTTCAAAAGCCAATATTGATTCGTTAAATGAATAGCGGTTGTATGCTTCTAAACCCACACGGAATAATTCACCCGCCCGCAGAGAATTCAGGTCTGTTCCCAAATTCACTGCGGCAGAATCCTGCGAGTGCGAGATAAAAATCGGTAATAATAAAAAACCGCTTGCCGCTAAAATAGCACCGGCAAGGCGCATACTATGGACATGAACACTGTTAAATTTAGTTTTTATTTGCCGCATAATTTTAAACATATTTTTGACATGTCAATTATAAAACATTGAGCATAAAAAATGAATATGCTTTAAATGATATGCTTTAAATGATACTAACGTTAATGCCCTGCCATGCCGATAAGGTAGAAAAATCTGTAATTATGATTACATTGAGGAGCGTAAAATTAGCTTAACTTTACAGGCGAGGGCAAAGATAAATTTGCACCTTTCGATAGGAAATAAGAGAGACGATAACTTTCACGATATACGAAGCATTTTTTTATTAATAAACCTTCGCGACACGTTGTGTTTTATGCCGCAATCACCTGAGTCTGATGAAAATCCGGCTGTACAACAGGCGGATACAAAAGCAAAGGACGAAGATTTAAAATCTGAAGATGCTCAAAAGAAGCCGCAAGCGCCCAAAGAAGCACTGCAAATAGAAATTGTCCCTGAAAATTTACCTGCGGCTTTTCAAAAAGAATGTATTTCTATGCCGACGGAAAAAAATCTTGTATATCAAGCTGTAAAACTATTTCAATCCAAAACAGATTTTGTGTTAACCGGAAAAATTAAAGTAACAAAACGTATTCCTGCCGGAGCGGGTCTGGGGGGAGGATCAAGTGATGCTGCAACTACATTGGCGGCACTTAATAAAATTTCAGGTCTGGAATTACCTCTTGATACTTTGCGTAGTATGGCAGAAGTGTTAGGCAGTGATGTTCCGTTTTTTATTAAAAACGACATGACAGAGACAGCAAATCTTCACTGCTCTTATGTAAGCGGCAGGGGGGATGTTATTGAACCAATTGACAACAAAGATATTAAATACAATGTTGTTGTAGTTAATCCCGGGTTTGCAAGCGGCACATCGCAGGCATATTCTATGTTGGATCAATTTAGGAGTAACGATAAAAACTTTATACAAAAACAAATTGTAAGTAGTTTTGGAAAATTAAAAAAAGAAGAACTTGTCGCTATGCTGCAAAGCGACCCGTTTACTTGGAAATATACTAATGACTTTTTGGGTATGTTCATTACAGACAAAAACTGCGGCGAAAAATATCTAGGAATAATTGCTGACCTTATAAACTGCGGAGCATCTTTTGCAAACTTGTCAGGATCAGGCTCGACATGTTTTGGCATATTTAAAGATAAAAAAACAGCCGACAAAGCCGCTGCAAAATTAAAAAGCAGATGGGCCTTTGCCGAATCAGTTTAGAGGTGAGTGCAACAAAAAATAATGTCAAATTGCTAAGGCGAATTGCTAAGCGAATTTAACACAATGGCAAATTGCTAAGGCGAATTGCTAAGGCAAATTTAACACAGAGGTACGGGAGGTACACAGAGAAGGAAGATTTGATGAACTTTTCTTTCCCTCTTTGTCTTCTCCTCTGTGCGCCTCCGTGTTAAAATTCTTTAAAAACGGCGTTAAAAATTGTTGCACCATTTAGGTAATATGAAGTGCATTTGATCCAGAGTGGAATTGAACCACCGACCTGCCGCTTAGGAGGCGGCCGCTCTATCCACTGAGCTACTGGACCTTCGTAGAAAACCCTCCGTACAAAGTACTAAAAACTACGGCTTTAGTCAAGGAAATATTGTGACAGGGCTGGCACACCATTGGATTGTATTTTTACAATTTTTCAATATCCATAACTTTTGCAATGCGGCGTTTGTGCCGTTCATCGTTGGAGAATTTTGTTTCAAGCCATGTTTGGACAATCATTTTTGCAAGGTCTATACCAAGAACACGTCCGCCAAGGGATAGCATGTTTGCGTCGTTATGCTCGCGGGACATAGCTGCCGTATAACAGTCCGAACACAGCACACAGCGCACTCCGTTTACCTTATTTGCCGTGTACGACATTCCAGCCCCTGTGCCGCAAATGACGATCCCTTTTTCGCAAGTTCCTGCTGCAACCGCTTGCGCCGCTTTTAATCCAAAATCAGAATAGTCGCAGCTTGCCTGTGAATCGCAACCAAAATCTTTGTACTCAAAATGTAATTCTTCTAAGAATTTTTTAATCTCGTTCTTTAACGGAAACCCGCCATGATCGCTTGCCAATGCTATCATAATTTATCACACCTCCTATTGGACACCTATTATAAATACGGCGCATGGTTTAGCACCGTATTCTTACCGTCAAAATAAAGTCTGTAATCTGATCCGTAAATCGCGCCAAGTTCAACACTGTCTGTAATTTTTTTTGTAAAAAACAATTTGTTTGCATGATTAAATATTTTATTAAAAATAAAATTCTGCGCTTGCGATTCTTGAAGAATTTTTTTTGTAAAACCGCCTTCTTCTATAAGATTCATTGATAAAGGAATAACATAGATCCGTCCGCCTGTAACAGGAAATAAATTTTCAATTTGCACTAGAAAAACAGTATAGTTAAGAAATGTTCTGTCTTCATTTTTTTCATTTGATTTAGATGCATTAAACGGATATGACTTTTTGTATTTTTTGTTTTTTAATCCGGCAGATAAATCAATTTGTATTTCATTTTGTATATCGAGTTTTGCAATCTCTACATAATTTTTTTCGGTATCTTTTGAATATTCATTATAAAACGGAAATCTAAAAATAAAAAAACATAAAAAAATTATAACTAAACTTGATGCAGTAATCAAAGGGAACAGAACAAAGACCGGAAAGTACACAGCAACTGCACAAATTGCAGTAATGCAAAAAAATACAATCAACAAATTGATATGAAAAACAAATTGCATATTAGACAATATAATAACAGGTGAAAATAAAACTACACATACCGAAAGCATGCATAAAGCAACACTTATATACTTCTTTTTCTTAGCACCTACCAAAAAGAATCCTAAGCCTGTACCCAAAAAAATACCGGCAAGATAGAAAAGATTGCGGACTAAAAAAAAATTAGGAAAATACAATGTAGGATCGATCATCCCTTGATCCTGTCAACCCTTAGTACCCTTAGTTTGATGCCATAAGTGAATATTCATGAACTACCTGTATTTCGGACTTAACTTGCTGTATAGAAGGCAGCTCTTTTGCCGCATTTACGGCAGCATCTGAAACAGTTTTAGAATTGGCAACACCAAAAAGTGTAACATTGTTTTCCTGTACGGAAGCTTCTAAAAAATGAATAACGATATTTTTTTCGTACAAAACATGGTGAATAATACTTTGTGCCAAAGACATCTCTTTTAATCTTTTTTTGAACAGATTATTTTTTTCCGCATCAATAGTATTGCTAATCAGATTTTTTATAATTTCCGCACAGTCTTTCGGCGCTAAATACGAAGAGTTTAAGGTGATGTTATAGTTACGCGAATCAGTCCAAATAAGATCAAAAAAATATTTATGAAATCCGCGCCTGTCCAAATCACTTTGTAATATTATTTGACCGGCACGTTTTTCATCACAATGAAAATAACTTTTAACACGTTCTATGCGTGTATTGTGCGATGCCGTTAAAAAAAGGCTGATAACTGCCGGCATATCTCCAAATATAGCAAACGCACCGCGTCCTACAAAAACACAATCCCCGTTCTCTGCTTCTGCAAGAATTG
Source organism: Termitinemataceae bacterium (assembly GCA_036245275.1). Lineage (GTDB taxonomy): Bacteria > Spirochaetota > Spirochaetia > Treponematales > Breznakiellaceae > BTID01. The sequence continues at coordinate 5,425 of BTID01000038.1, read as the reverse complement.
CAGATTTTAAATAATGAAGATACTCATCGCGATCTTGCGACAGTGATGCAAAAAAAGAAGGCTTGCGTTCGTCATATTTTTCCAGTTTTTGTTGATTAATGCCATAACCCTTTATGCGGTCTTCTAAAGTTTTTTTATCAACATGACGGTAATTAAGTTGTTTTGCCAGTTCTACAGATATTTCATCACCTAACGCCGCAAGTTCACGTGAAATTGTAATTATTGCCATTGTGGTACCTCTAAACTTTGAATACTGCTGCGTTTAAAACACAAACCCTTTGCATTTTTCCAAATGTATTTTTGCGCTGTAATCATTTGGAAGTAACTCCAGAATTCGTTTAAATTTTTTCTCTGCATCGCTGTAAGATTCTTTTTCAAAAAGATCCATAGCCTCGTTGTGCAATGCCCATGCTCTTTCTTCCACTTCTGACAGTTTGCGTTTTACCGCATACATTCTTATAGCTTTTGTTTTGCCTTTTACAGTAACGCTGTCTAAGGGGCGCGTGTGTATATTACTATCTTTACCTGCAATCCGCTCGTAAACAAATTCTGTAATCATAAGAGGCTCACCGTAAATTTTTGTAATATCTTCTGTACGCGATGCAAGGTTTACAGTGTCGCCTATAATTGTATAATTCATTTTGCGCTCATTACCCATGTTACCAACTGTAGCCGGTCCAAAATTTATTCCTATGCCTATATGGAATTCCGGCAGCTTTAGTTCACGTTGTTTTTCATTAAACCCTTCCAAGGCATCTATCATTTCAAGTCCGGAATAGACTGATTGCAAAGGATCGTGTTCACTTTCTACAGGCGCACCCCAAAATGCCATAAGGGCATCACCTATGTATTTATCAACAACACCCTGCCTGTTCATAACAATATCAACTTGGTCCGAAAAATAACGGTTTAAGCATTGTACAAGCAAATCCGGCGGTATCTTTTCAGAGATTGTTGTAAAGCTGCGAATATCCGTAAAAAGCACTGCCAGATCGCGGTTATCCCCGATAAGCATAGATTCCGGTGCTTTAAAAAATTGTTCTATAACGCTTTGCGGTACATATTTCTGAAAAATCTCCCTGATACGGTGTTCTTCTTTTTGAGCAATAGCAGTTTGAAACGCATAATTTTTTGTCTGCCTGTATGATTCTTCAAGTTCACTAACCATAAAGTTGAATGTCTGCGCAAGATGCCCTGTTTCATCATTGTATTCTACAATTGCCCGCGAAGACAGATCGTGAGACGAAATAATTTTTTGCATCGTGGTAGCTACTTCCGATAGAGGCTTTATCAAAATACGCGAAAATAAAACCAAAAGCACTATTGAAAGCACAGAAAAAATGCCTACAATTATTAAAGTTTGTTTTGTTATGTCGTCAACTTCACGGTAAAATGTATCACGTTCTTCACTTACAAAAAGATACCAGTTAAACGGCGAAAACTTTAACGCTTTGTAGATTCGTTTTCCGCCTGCAAAAAATGCATTTTGCAGGTACTCGCCATTTTTGACACTCTGCTCAATAAGCTTTTTACATTCATCTTGAGTTGCCTCGAATGGGGATGTGGTCATAGCCACTTCATTATCGCCGTTAATGGCAAAAATCAGTTCGCTAGTGCTAAGGACTAGAGTTGCAGCATAGGATTGTGTTGCTGTTTTCGCTGCTTGCAGCATATTTTCTTTGTCTGCATAACCATTTTCTACAAGCAACATCCACTGATTTGCCGCATAGTTTTCCAGTTGATACAATTTAAAATCCAACGAATCCTGAGCTGTGCGGGTAATACCCCGTGTTACGGTAATCCACGTAGCTCCTTCCGCAAAAAACAGGCTTACAAGTATTAGCGGCAAAACAACAAAAATAATTTTTAAACGTATACTCATCTTGCATAATTCTACAAAAGTTTTTAAAAAATTGCAACGCCGCCGGAAAGAGGTGTCAGAAAGAGGGGAGTGCGGCAAAAAAAAGCCGGCTTGCGCCAGCATGTAAATTAGACTGATAGGTTTTGTTTGCCTATCATAAATTCATTTTACCGAATTGGGAATGTGTAATCTTTTCCGCCTACGGTTAGTTTGCTAACCCTAAGAAACCGCGCGTTGGCGTTCAGGGGGACGGTGCTTGCCTGTCCTTCAACCTTGACTGCTGCACCTTCTTTTAAGCCTTCGATAAATCCGTTAAGCCTTTGAATATCCCTTGTTATATACGTGATATTATCGGAAACCACCACAATCTGACCGTCAATCAATTGTAAAGTTCCGTTCACCGTAACCGCTTCCGCCGCTGTGTTATGCCGGTTGTCCCAAGCTCCGCGGTCCCAAGTTCCGTGGTCACGCCCGCCGCAGTCCCAAGCTCCGCTGTCCCGACCGCCGCCTCTACCATGTCCATGTGAAGCAACGCTTCCAATGCACGTAAGTCCGATAATAGCCGCCATAATGATAATTTTTGTATGTTTCATAACATACCTCCATAAAGTAGTTTCAAAGCGGGATGCCGCGCAAGCCCCACACTTTGTTTATACTATAGGATACGAAAATGGAAGGTGCAAAATGGGGGGTGTGTATTCATTTTATATAATTTCTTCTACCGTTATGATGTCCTCTATGCCGCATGCGCTGTTCTTTTTGCGGTAATCTTGCCCCATTCGATTTCGCCTTTTGGTACAATTCAAGCGTATACAATTCAAAGTTTACGTTGACGTTATCTGTTAAATACGCAAGTTCCTGTTCAATTTTTTTTGCCTTTTCAAGATTGTCTTGCGCTATGCGTACAGTAATATAATTTTTAGCGTATAACATTTCTGAATTTCCTAATGTTTTCAAAATTATCCTGTATGCATCGCTTACAGATTTTCCTTTGATATGCATATCCATTATTGGGGCTACAGAGAATGTGTTAAGCGGCTGGACGGAAATTACATGCTCAAAATAATTATACGAAAGTTCAAGTGATACAGGTTTATTCGCCTCCTCTCCGTAGCTCATTTGCACATATCCTATCTGTGAAAAACAAAGAAACCGTGCCTGAAGCAAAATACCTGCAAGAGCTATAAAAATAAAAATGCACGGAAAAATAAATTTTTTCACGTTATACGATACGTCAATCACCATTCCAACATGGCAAACTGCTGGGGTCGGCACCGCGCCGATTTTTCCATTGTTAAAGAGGACGATACTTTTAGGTTCTCCAACTTGCACGATGACGCCTTTCATTTGTTATCCTCCTCTCCGGTTAAAAATCGCGGCACGAATGATTCGATATAGGGATAATCCCCCTGCGATAGTATGATAAGGGCTGCGATATATTGCCGGTATTTTTCCAGTGCCTTACGTGGAAAGCTCTCTGCAAGGCGCGTTACCGGAACTTGGCGGGTCTTATGCATACCGGCAAGTAATTCGGGATTTTCCCGCACCGCTTGAGCAATACGCTGGCATATACGGCGGGAACGTTCCTGTTTTGGACAGTTTTTTAACAATGCAGCCCATGAGAAGCCCCATTTTGAGAATTCACTGCTGATAAGGTCAATTTCAATGCGTAAATTGTTTTCATCTTCCGCACGATTGTAAACTTGCTGTGCCTGATCCGCTTCCCACGTTATATCTTTTTCATCTACTTTTGCTGATAATGAAAACAGGTGTTTTTGTGCGGCGATTTCTTTTCGTGCATTGTCAACTAGGCGGTTTCGTATTACTACCGCCGCATACTGAATAAAGGCACCGTATTCGGGATTATATGTTTGAACACTGTGTGTAAAGGCAAGCATAGCATCTGTTAGGTTGTCCTCTTTCGATTGCCCTTTGCAGAAAACGCATGATAAGCATTTTTTGATAAACGGCATATAGTCGTGGAGCAGCGTAGAGAGGGCGCGTTTATCCGTTTTTGCAAGCTGTATATCTTCCGATAAACCAGTTTGCGAAACTACACGTCTTTCCAAAACCGGATCGTCATCCATATATATATAACGCTGCCATTTCTCCTGTATCGGCAAAAATAATGGCAAATTTAAATTATTCGCCCTTAGATGGCGCAACAATTTTTAATGGCACATTTAAAGAATTTTAATACGGAGGCACTTTTAAGAATTTTAACACAGAGTTCACAGAGGAACACAGAGGGGAAGATGAGGAATAAAAATTTAATAATTTTTTGTTCTTCCTCCGAATTCCCTCCGTGTACCTCCCGTACCTCCGTGTTAAATTTGCATTAGCAGTTTGCCTTAGCAATTTGCCATTATTTTTTCTTGCACCCGCCCTTAGATGGTGATTGCCTTTAGATGCCCTTTAGTTGAAATACGCTTTAAATGTGATCTACACTTAGCTATGAATCAAACGAATCTAACAATTACAGAAAAAATAATTTTATCACATTTGTCAGATGCATCTTCTTTTACTGAAATGCCCAAAGCGGGCAGCAGTATTGCAATCAAAATTGATCAGACTCTAACGCAAGATGCAACAGGGACGATGGCTTATCTTCAGTTTGAAACAATGGGTGTTAACCGCATAGAAAGCGAGCTTTCCGTGTCGTATATTGACCACAACACTTTGCAGGAAGATTACAAAAATATGGATGACCACCGCTATTTGCAGAGTGCCGCTGCCAAGTACGGCTTATGGTTTTCACGCGCGGGGAACGGTATTTGTCATCAGGTTCATCTGGAAAAGTTTGGCGTGCCGGGCAAGACGCTTTTGGGCTCCGATTCGCATACCCCTACAGGCGGCGGTTTGGGGCTCTTGGCGATTGGCGCAGGCGGTTTGGATATTGCCCTTGCTATGGCAGGCAAGCCGTTTAACCTTGTAATGCCCGCTGTAATTGGAGTAAAGCTGACCGGAATTTTGCAAAAAGGTGTCTCTGCAAAGGATATTATACTGGAATTGCTTAGGTTAGAAACGGTAAAAGGGGGCATAGGCAGTGTTTATGAATATTTTGGTGAGGGGATAAGCAATTTAGACGTGCCGCAGCGCTCTACAATTACAAATATGGGAGCAGAATTGGGAGCAACAAGCTCAATTTTTCCTTCGGACGATAGGACAAAGCGTTTTTTAAAGGATATGGGGCGTGAATCTTCTTGGTGCGAGCTGAAAACTGATGCAAATGCCGTCTATTCACGCATTATCAGCATAGATTTAAATAATTTGATGCCGCTTGCAGCCTGCCCGCATTCGCCGGATAATGTCAAACCGGCAGCAGAACTTTCCAATATCGCAGTTGATCAAGTTATAATCGGTTCCTGCACCAATTCTTCTATTGATGACTTGACGGCGGTAGCTGACATTGTACGCGGCAAAACTGTCCATCCGCGTGTTTGGGCAGGACTTGCTTGCGGCAGCCGCACTACACTTTTAGCGGCAGAGCGCTCAGGTGTTTTGCGCTGTCTTATTAAAGCAGGATTCCGTGTGCTGGACTGTGCTTGCGGTCCTTGCATAGGT
>BTID01000037.1:0-1609 GCA_036245275.1 Termitinemataceae bacterium | reverse complement strand
ACTACGTTCTTTTTATGAGCATAAGCGAAGGCACTCAAAATCTGATCAAACATTTCGTATGCGCGGTTTTCAACAATCAGTCCGTTTTTTCCATTGATAAAATCTTCAAGCGTGATGCCGTCAATGAATTCCATAATAAGAAAAAGTGGGAAAGCATGATCCTTGCGGACATAGAAAAACTCATAACAGACAAGATTGATGATTTAAATCATAATAAACAAGATTGTGAGGACACCAAAATTTAAGTAAATGTAGATGCGCTAGTAGATGCGCTAATTGTCAAGCAGTGCGCGGGTGCAGTGCGCGTGTACATCTTTTTGAATAGACACTAACACCATTGCTACGTTAAAATTACATGAGGTTAGTTATGGCAAAATATCCGTTTGAAGCAATTGAACCAAAGTGGCAAAAGTATTGGCATGAAAACAAAACATTCCATGCTGTTGAAGATATTTCATTTCCAAAAGAAAAACGTGCTTATGTACTTGATATGTTCCCATATCCGTCTTCTGCGGGTTTGCATGTTGGACATCCTGAGGGTTACACAGCTACCGACATATATTGCCGCTATCTGCGCGCAAACGCTTATAATGTGCTGCACCCAATGGGTTTTGATGCCTTTGGTTTGCCTGCTGAAAACTATGCTATAAAAACAGGACAACACCCTGCAATTACAACTGCCGTCAACATCAATAAATTCCGCGAACAGATAAAACGGCTTGGATTTTCCTACGACTGGGATCGCGAGGTGAATACTTCCAGCGAAGATTATTACCGCTGGACGCAGTGGATTTTTCTTAAACTTTTTGAAAAGGGGCTTGCTTATGAAAAGGATGCGCCTATCAACTGGTGTCCGTCATGTAAAACAGGTCTTGCCAACGAAGAAGTAAAAGACGGTGAGTGTGAGAGATGTCATACAAAAGTTACCCGTAAACGCATAAGGCAGTGGATTTTGAAAATTACATCCTACGCCGAAAGACTTTTGGACGATCTTGAAGGTCTTGATTGGCCGGAGCCTGTAAAAATGATGCAGCGCAATTGGATTGGCAAGAGTGAAGGTGCCAATGTTTTCTTTCAAATTGATGGTCATAACGACAAACTTGAAATATATACTACACGTCCTGACACACTTTTTGGGGCAACTTATATGGTTTTGTCCCCTGAGCACCCCCTTGTAAGCAAAATTACCACAACGGAACAGAAAAAAGCGGTAGTAGACTATGCCGAATCATCTGCGAAGAAGAGTGATCTGGAAAGAACCGACCTTGCAAAGACAAAAACCGGTGTTTTTTCCGGCGCTTATGCTATAAATCCGGTTAATAACACAAAAATCCCAATTTGGATTGCCGATTATGTCCTTATTTCTTATGGAACCGGCGCGATTATGGCTGTTCCTGCCCATGATGAACGCGATTGGGACTTTGCACACGCATTTAATCTGCCGCTTATCCATGTTGTAAGCGGAAACAACACGGCAAGCGGAAATGACGAAGAATCAAAAAAATGTGCGCCGGCTTACGGAATTTCTATAAATTCCGGCTTTTTAAACGGTTTGACTACTGATGAAGCTAAAAAAAAGATGATTGCTTGGCTTGAAGAAAAGGGTTTT
>BTID01000036.1:0-1730 GCA_036245275.1 Termitinemataceae bacterium | reverse complement strand
TTGTAAAAGCGCAGGATGGCACACGCTACGAATGTAAGGTTGACGGCACAGTGCGCCTGCGCGTTCGCAGCAGTGAGGCGGGCGCTATCGACATAAGTTATCCCGGTTACAAAAATCAACGGCTTACAATTATTCAAAATAAAAACAATTATCTTGTCCGTTTAAGTTTAGGCGATGATCGTTTGGAAGATAAAGGTATTGATGTGTACGGTACGCGCACGGAAGAGGCAAGCACCGAAACAGGACGCAGCATTTCGCTAAGCAGAGCCAACACAGAAATGACGTCGCAGATAGGTTTTTTAGAAGATATAATGAGTTCGGTTAAATTATTGCCGGGTGTTGGATACAGCGGTATGTTTGACGCGCAACCTTCAATTCGCGGCGGCACACCTGGCGATATGGAAGCGGTAATGGACGGTTTCTATATTGATAATCCTTACCACATGGGCGGCGCTTATTCAATTTTTGATCCCAAAATCGTAGAAAATGTACGCTTGTATCATGGTGTTTTTTCAGCGCGATACAGTCATACTATTTCCGGCTTGTTGGAAGTAACTACTAAAAAAGCATCATCAGAAAACGCGTCATTTGAATTTGGTGTTTCTACAAGTGCAACAAACCTTGCCGTCTCCTCGCCTATTTATGCAAAGGATCATGATGCTGATGCAGCAATTGCACGGGGCGGTTTTTTGATAATTGGCAAAGTTACCTATTGGGATCCTTTTGTGTGGGGCGCACAAGAGCTTTCTAATTTTATAAAAGATTTAGAACCAATAAAATCGGTTAATGTAGCCCCTTTTGTACGCAGTCTTGCGATAGCATCAAATTACAATTTTTCAAGTGAACTAGATGCAAAATTTAATGCGTATATAGGCGGCGATGGTGTTGGCGCTTTATACGAAAGCACAAATTCAAGATTGCAGTTTGATTGGAATAATATGATAGGTTTTATTTCAACACGCTGACAATATAACCCTAATGCAAAAATGTCATCTAAAACAACCTTGGGTACCGGTTTTCATAATACCAAAATGGTAGCAGATATTTTTTTTCAAGGAAATGATAGAGAAACGCACACGGTAGATACCTACGAAGATATAGATTTTAGTGTGCAGGTGCGCGAAGATTTTGACCTTGATTTAACACACGGTTTTTTATTATCAAGCGGTGTCGAAGAAATATATCATAAATGGTTTTCTACAACAGATACAAATCAAAAAATTAAAGCAAATCTTCCAGATGATCCTGACACCATAATAGAACTGCCATACTACGTGCCTGACACAAATAACACAGGCTTTTTTACTTCAGTCTGGGGTTTGATTGAATATCGTGACCCCAAAGAACGTTTTTTTACCGAGCTTGGATTGCGCATGGATATGCTTTCCTTTTTTATTAAAAGCGATTTAACAGAAAGTCCGCCCGCGCTAAATCCGCGCTTTAATTTTGATTACTACTTGTTAAGAGAAAAGGGGGCTATAGATTTAATTACTCTTACGGTGGGCACCGGTTTATTTTCATCCATTACCAATACAATTTCTTCGATTAACGGAGAATACAGCATACAAAACAATACTATCAATCAAAGCAGATCGAGCACCACCATTGCAGGTATAAAAATAGATTTTGCAGATATTTGGTCTTTCAATCTGGAAGGATATTACAAGTATGTTTTTGACCGCAGCTATACAAGATTAACCGGATCTGGAGATGATACAGATCAAATAGCA
>BTID01000035.1:0-2187 GCA_036245275.1 Termitinemataceae bacterium | reverse complement strand
GACGGCGTAAACTTTCCGCTGTCAATTGCCGCCGAATAGTACAATGGTTTAAAGGAAGATCCCGGCATAACAAAGCCCTGAGTGGCACGGATTAACTGATTATTTTGATCGTATTTAGAGCCGCCTATGATAGCTTTAATTTCACCGCTTTCATTATCCAAAATGATAAGAGCGCCTTCCACCACATTTTGATCATCGGTATTTTTTTGCTCCTTAAAACCTTCCGTAGAAATTTGTTTTAAGCCGTCTATGCCGAATGTAAGAGCAGCCAAATCAACAATAGGATTAACTGTCCGCGTATAACGGTTTAGTGATCGCACTTCGTTTTGTCCTGCTGATGTTCCGCGCAGCATATTCATACTAAATGATAGAGACAGTAAATTGATGATGGGTATATACTGACGCTCTGCACGGTACAAGCGGTTGCCGGAAGATTTTTTGTATTCGATATTTGCTTTTGTAATGCCTTCTGACTTATACTTTGTAGCGGCATCTTGAATACGCAGATCCAATGTTGTGTGAACCGTGTAGCCGTCGCGGTAGTAGTCCATACGTTGATACATCAAACTATCAAGCTCGCGGCGCACGTATTCGCTAAACCACGGCGCTTTATCTTCGCGGTGGAAATATGCCGCCTGCGACACCCTTGTATAATCGTAAGCCGCCCAGTATTCTTCAAATGATGCGTCTGCTTCCGGCTTGGTCGTGTATCCCATTTCTATCATTTTGTCCAATACTGATCTTTGTCTTTCCATAGCGTCATTTGGATTGTTAAGCGGATTGTAACGCGATGGACTGGAAAGTTGAATTACAAGAACAGCCGCTTCTGCAAGCGTTATCTCGCGCGCGCTGTGATCAAAAAAGTATTTACTTGCCGCTTCTACACCGTAAACGCCAGGTCCCATATACATATAGTTTAAATAGAATTCTAAAATTTCATTTTTTGTATAGCGGCGTTCCATTTGAATAGCCCACCATAGCTCGCGGATTTTGCGTGTATAAGTTTTTTCGCTGCGGTCAGTGTACAAAGTGCCTGCAACCTGCTGAGTGATTGTTGAACCGCCGCCTAAATTCCGCCCTGTAAATTTGCCGTAAAAAGCACGGGCAATGCCGCGTACACTAAAACCCTTATGTTTATAAAAATTAGGATCTTCGCGTGCTAAAGCTGCATAAATTAAATGACGCGGCAATTCGTAAACCGATATAAGTTCGCGTTTTTCATCTGCCGAAAATTCAGTGATAAGCGTGCCGTTTACATCAAGCACTTTTGTTGGAAGCGCCGGAGCGAACTCTTGAAAGTTTTCCTGATTCATTATGTTGGAAGTTTCCGCAAGCGCAAAACCTAAACCGGCGCCTATTATGACAATAAACACCATTGTAATGCCTGCAATTATGCGGATAAAAATATTTCCCTTAGATTTTCCCATAAGTAAATTCTATCCTTATAGCGGAAACTGTCAAGCGTACAATTATTATTTTTTTAGGACATAGTTATCGGCAAGAGCACCCGTTATAATTTCACCTGCCATGTCTAGTTGGATTAGGATGTTTTCTCCAACCTTATAGTGCGGCGGCATATCCTTAACGTCCAGTACAATGGCACTCCCTTCATCATTCCATTTGAAAGTACCGGATTCGGTAAAGACCTCTTCACCCCTATCAATATATTGATAACTAATACTATATGTCTGGTCAGTGTTCAAAGTTATCTCAACATTGATACCCGGACCATCTGCCGCCGGTACTACTCCCTTATAAACACCATCCCAATTTAAGCTGTTCCTTGAATTGTGAGCTGCATCAATAGCCTTACTTTTTGACTTGCATGCATCTAATCCAAAAAACGCCAAAGCTGCAATAAACAATAAAAATACTTTTTTCATACTGTACTCCTATAGAAAGATGATTAAGTATAACATACTTTTGTATTTTGCAACAGGCTCATTGATAGACATGGGTGCAACAAAAAATAATGGCAAACTGCTAAGGCAAATTGCTAAGGCAAATTTAACACAGAGTAAAAGGATGTACACAGAGGGAATTCGGAGGAAGAACAAAAAATTCTTATTCCTCATATTCTCCTCTGTGTTCCTCTGTGTGCCTCCGTGTTAAAATTCTTTAAATGCGCCATTAAAATTTGTTGCACCCCTTGCCTTTTTCTGCAGCATATATTATATTAATAGTGTG
>BTID01000034.1:0-2269 GCA_036245275.1 Termitinemataceae bacterium | reverse complement strand
AAACGGAGGATAGCTTTCCGGCACTATACCGGAATATTGCGCAAGCGTCCCTGATTCTGCAAGAAGTTTGTATAGAATACGATCCATTTCTGTATAGTATAAAAAATCTTCCAACGGCAGAATTCTTAAACTACTTTTTTTACTAGGGTAATCAAAAAATATTTCGTTGTGTGTTTGCATAGATAGAGTTTCTTCATCTAACTTATTTTTTAACGCCGCATAAACAGCATGTTCAAAAATATACCCATCATCTTTTTGCATAACAAGCGGAATGCGCCGCAAAACACCATCAGGATCAGGAGGCACTTGCGTAAAATGTCTGGGTGTATTATTGGGGATGGCATCACTATCAATATCACTATCAATATCAATAGCGGAATTCTGTGTTGCAGGCGTTGTCTCACTAAAAACAGATCCAAACGCTTCGCGTGTTTTTTGTACTTGCAAAGAAAGCTCAGCATCGTGTTGAATCGCTGCTTGCAGCAAATTGTTTTTGCTTTGATCAGTTAATTGTAAAACTTGCACAACAAAACTGCGCGCCTCTGCAGGGCTTATAGATCCTGTGCGAATTCCATCAAATAAATTTTTTATGTTATTGTTTATGATCTTAAACTCTTCATCAAAACGTAACAGTATTTCGGATTCACTTAAAAAACCCTGCGATGCAACTCCCAGAACCGGAACATCAAGTATAAGCGACTGCGCGTCCATTTCTGTAAGTGTTGTGATAAGTGATGCTGCACTAGATGCGCTAATAAAGTGCCCGCCTGCAGAAACTTGCGATTGACCTTGCCGCGACTCGTGCAATGCCGTTGTATCAATCAATAAAATCTCATTTGATATACTTGGTTTTATTTTTTGCCGCAACAAAAAATCATAATACGATCCTAAACGCGGACCGCTAAAAAAAATAGAGCATAAAAAAAAGAACAAGACATCCTGCAGCCAAAGATACAAAAAATCTAATGAGTGAATTTTTTTTTATGAATGTTCGATTGGCGTTTGCCCGCATCATGCTGTCATGGCCACCTTGCTTTGGGTTCTTTGACATGTTTTATGATTTCCAGTATAATGTACAAATATCATTAGTTTCAATCACGGAGGATTACTATGAAAATAAAAATGAATTTGATTTTAGGTATTTTTGCAACAGCGCTTTTCTTTACTATGTTTTCGTGCGCAAAGCCGCCCACAGAGGAGATGAATAATGCAATTGCAGCGGTTGCCCGTGCAGAAAACGACAAGGATGTGCCGACTTATGCTCCAAATAGCTTGTCGAAGGCGCGTGAAGCACTTACTAATATGCAAACGGAAGCAGATGCCAAGCGTTATGATTCTGCGAAAAATCTTGCAGAAGAAGCCGTACGCCTTGCTGAAAAGGCTGTTAGCGACAGCAAATTGGCATTAAGCCGCGCAAAAGATGATGCCGCAGTTGCAGTTGCAGCTTTGGAAGATGCTGTTTCGGAAACAGACCAAAATATCAAAGATGCCAAAAAAAGCGGCCAGCGTGGTATTGATTTTGTTCAAGTTGACCAAGATCTTGCCGATGCAAAAGTTGTGGTAGACGAGGCTGTAGCCGCCAATAACGACAGTAAATACAAAGAGGCAATCGGCAAGAGTCAACAGGCACGGTCGCAGCTTGGTAATATTACATCAAGGCTTACACAGACAGTTATTCAAACTAATAGAAAAAAATAGTAGCGTAGTATGACAGCTCTTGCGACTTGTGCTGCTGGCGTAGAAAAAATGCTCTCGCTGGAGCTGCGTAAACTAAAAGAAAAAACAAACATAAATGTTTTAAATGTAGGGTTTGGAAATGTTTGTTTCCAAACCAACATTCAAGGCATCTATTTAGCACTGATGTCTTTGCGTACCGCAGACAGGGTTTTTTTGGTTCTGGGCGAATTCGAAGCTGATAATTTTGATTCATTATTTGAAGGTGTCCGCTCAATTCCGTTACAAGAATTTATTCCAAAAGATTTTTTTATTGTTGTTGATAAGGTGCGCACAAAACAATCCCAGTTAAAAGCTCAAACCGGTATACAGTCTGTTGTACATAAGGCTGCAGCCGACACTTTATGCTCTGCTTACAAAGTGAACAGGCTGAATGAGACCGGCAACAAGGCTGTGCTGCGTGTCTACATAGAGAAAGACCGGGCAAGTATTTTGCTTGATATTTGCGGCGACCCATTGTTCAAACGCGGCTACCGAATGGAAGGCGGTGTTGCTCCATTGCGCGAAACGACAGCTGCAGCTCTTTTGTTTTTAG
>BTID01000033.1:0-2278 GCA_036245275.1 Termitinemataceae bacterium | reverse complement strand
CCCAAGGTCAAGGTCGGTCTCTGCACCGTCGTCGGTAACATAAACTTCGCCGTGCTGATAGGGGCTCATAGTACCTGCATCAACATTGATATACGGATCGCACTTAATCATGCGCACATTCAACCCGCGCCCCCGTGCCCTCACAAAGTTGCCTATAACAGCATCAACACGGCTGGCAGAAAGTGCCGTAATAAACTGTGTAGCAACATGAAAGGCAGCCATCTCTACAAAGTTCATTGCATCTTCTGTTGTTATGCGATCCTTGCCGTTATACTTTGAAATAATTTTATGTTCCAGCAAAACACGATCTATATATTCTGTACAGCCGTGTACTATAACGATATGAATACCCATCTTTGCAAGCGTTGCAATGTCTTTCATTAGATAGGGAAAACTGCTATCTTCTGTAACATCAAAATCAATTTTAAAAACCATCGCAGCACGCTCAAAACGGCTTTGATATTGAAAAGCCTCGCGGACAATATCCATCCGTACTTGTGATTGATCCATAACTTTGATTATACAAAAATATTCCGTGTCGTGATAAGGGTTTTTGAAAATGCTGTTTTCTGTTACACTTAGGTTAGAGGTTGCCATGAAAGAAACACGAGATCGTTATGCACCATCTCCTACAGGATTGCAACATGTGGGCGGATTACGAACGGCATTGTTTAATTATCTTTTTGCACATTCTACAAAAGGTAAATTTATTTTACGTTTGGAAGATACAGACCGTACACGGTTTGATGAATCATTCGTGCAGAATTTGTACGACACATTTAACTGGCTTAATTTTAAGTGGGACGAAGGTCCTGATATTGGCGGCAGTTTTGCGCCGTATATTCAATCTGAACGTTTTGAACTTTACAAAAAATATGCAGACTGCCTTATTGAAAAGGGTAAGGCATACTATTGTTTTTGTACGCCGCAACGTCTTGACGCGGTGCGTAAAGAGCGCGAGGATGCACATTCCAGTGCAACAGGTTATGACAGATTCTGCAGGAGTATAGATCCGTTGCAAGCGGCAGAGCGCGCAAAAAAAGAAGCGCATACGATCCGTTTAAAAATTCCACTTGGTGTGAGTACAAAATTTACAGATCATCTTTTAGGTGATGTAGAGTGGAAAAATGATGACGTAAACCCCGACCCGGTGCTTATAAAATCAGATGGCTTTCCAACATATCACCTTGCAAATGTTGTTGATGATCATCTTATGCAAATTACACATGTGTTGCGTGCACAAGAATGGTTAGCATCTACACCATTGCATGTTATTATGTACGATGCATTCGGTTGGGAGCCGCCTGTGTTTTGTCATCTACCAATGGTAATGGGTCAAGATGGAAAAAAACTTTCAAAGCGGCATGGAGCTACAAGCATCAACGAGTTCCGCAAAGATGGGTATCTGCCTGAAGCATTGTTAAATTATGTTGCGCTTTTGGGTGCATCATACAAAGAAGGACAGGAATTATACACGCTTACAGAATTGGCGCAGCATTTTAGTCTAGATAAATTGAATAAGGCTCCTGCTGTTTTTGATTATAAAAAATTGCAGTGGTATAACGGTCAATACATTCGTGCAAAAAGCGATGCGGAGCTTGCAGAGCTTACAATGGCTATCGCAATAGATCAATCACTATTCGGTGCAAATAATAAAGTGCCGGATGAAACTCAAAAAAAATTATATACACAAGCTATGCCATTGGTAAAAGAGAGGGCTGTTTTTTTAAACGAAATTCCTCAAAAATTAGTTTACCTTTTTACACGTCCGCCGCTTGCTGCTCGCGAAGAATTTATTCCAAAAAAATCTGATTTTGAAACTGCTATGAAACTTTTAAAAATTACACGTGCTTTAATAAGCCCTATTTCAAAAACTGATGATGAGGGTGCGCAGACATTGGTAAAAGAAACCGCAGAAAAGGAACAGGTAAAACTGGGCGACTTGCTTATGCCGCTGCGTGTTGCTATTACCGGTGCAAAGGTAAGCCCTCCGCTCTTTACATCGATTAGTTTACTTGGCGAAGAAGAGTGTCTGGCACGAGTGGATCAGTGTCTGCAGGGCAAAGTCTAAGAGGCAACAAAAAATAATGGCAAATTGCTAAGGCAAATTTAACACTTTTCCATCCACAGAATGGAAAAGTCGAGGTACACGGAGGGAATTCGGAGGAAAAACAAAAAATTTTAAAATTCTTTCCTCATATTCTCCTCTGTGTTCCTCTTTGACTTCCTCTGTGTTAAAATTCTTTTGTATTTAAATTCCTCTGTGTTAAAATTCTTT
>BTID01000032.1:0-2612 GCA_036245275.1 Termitinemataceae bacterium | reverse complement strand
TCGTTAAGCGAAAAATTTGCCGATGAATGTGAACGCATGTTAAGATTTTCGACACCAAAATATACGGAATTTGCCCCGCCTGCTATGGCAGCATATAAACAATCGTATGATCCAACCGGTGCCATAATGTTCACTTGCGAACGCTCGTAATTAGTTTTCATAACTTATACAATTATTTTATATTGTTGAAATTTTTCCAAGTATGATAATCTTTTGTGTCCTCTTATCCGGCTTTATTGAACTGTGTTAGAATAATTTATTATGAAGTATTTTAGCACACGTGATAAATCCAAATCATGTACATTTGCAAAGGCTGCTTTAAGTGCTCTTGCAAGCGACGGCGGTCTTTTTGTGCCGGAAACCATACCGGAGTATTCCCAATCGGTAAAAAAATCTTTACCTACTATGCAGTTTTGTGATATTGCTATGGAAACGGTACGTCCGTTTGTCGAACCTGACATTCCTGTGCAGGTGTTAGAGGAAATTGTACACAGCGCATATACATTTGATGTGCCTTTGGTTAATGTGGGCGGACGTAATGTGTTGGAGCTTTTTCATGGGCCAACGGCGGCTTTTAAAGATTTTGGAGCGCGGTTTATGGCACGCGCTTTCTCGTATCTGCGGCGCGGCGAAAATAGATCTTTAAAGATACTTACGGCAACTTCAGGTGATACAGGCGGAGCGGTAGCAGATGGTTTTTTTGGTGTAGAGGGCGTAACGGTAACTGTTTTATATCCAAAAGGCAGGGTTACACCGCTGCAAGAACGGCAAATTTCCGGCTTGGGGGGTAATATAACCGCAGTTTCTGTTGAAGGTAGTTTTGATGACTGTCAACGCCTTGCAAAAGCTGCTTTTTCTGATGCCGAGTTGACAAAACGGCTGTATCTTTCATCGGCAAACTCTATAAACATTGCCCGCCTTATTCCTCAGGCTATTTATTACACTGCGGCAGCGGCAAAAGCAGGCGGTGATATTGTCTGCTGCGTACCAAGTGGAAATTTCGGCAATCTTACAGCCGGAATGTATGCAGCAAAGATGGGCGCACCAATCGTTCAGTTTATAGCGGCTACCAACATCAATAAAACATTTCCTGTGTATTTGGAAAGCGGCAACTACAACGAACAAGTGTCGCAGGCAACAATTTCTAATGCAATGGATGTGGGTGCGCCAAGCAATTTTGAACGTATGAAATCACACTGGACGCTTGAGGAAATGCGCCGCCTGCTCCTTAGCGGTTATGTTACTGATGACGAAACACGTGCAACAATAAAAGATGTATTCGATCAACATAACTATATATTGGACCCGCACGGCGCGGTAGGCTGGCATGCAGCATCAACATTCCTACAAAAAGGATTGGTCAAAAAAGCTGCTCTTACAGTTCTTGCAACAGCACACCCCGCAAAGTTTGCCGAAACTGTTGAGCCTATCACCGGCAAGATTCCATTTCCAAAAACTTTGCAGGATGCTATGCAGCGCAGCATAAAGAGTACAACAATTCCTGCTGACATTAACGCACTAAAAGAGTTGTTGTAGTTTCTACCTGCGGGGATTTTTAATTTTTTGTGGTTTTACGTTCTGCAACACCGGTTATGTTTTTAAATTTTATTTCGTTGCCGTCATCCAAAATAACTCTGCCGGAAAAAAAACCAAAAACTTGAACAAGACGGTATGTATAAAAAAGCATATAAAAACGGCTTGTAAAAAGCTGCACAGGTTTGAATGTAAGCTCCAGTCTGTTATCGTTGCTTTTAAAATACCATGGCAGCATCCAATTTTCGGCAGGAATTTTAAATGTAACAACATCAAGTTTATGTATTTTTCCGTTTACAAAAAAAGCGTTTTCCGATCCTAGTGATGAATCAGCCAAACCATAGCCTATATTAAAACTTATTTGCCGATCTTCAAAAAGACCGCAACCGGCAGCCCAATAGTGAATATCCTGTGCGGGACGCGCAATGCGCCCTAAATTGTGTATACCAAAGGCATTTCGTCCATTAAAAAAAATTCCCGTATTTTCAAATTGCATCACACCTTCTGCAGAGTACCAAGGCGAAGATTGCAAAAATTGAAAACTATTTTTTTGGCTTTTCCAAGAAGAGTTAGCCGCAATAAGTTCTGCAGAAAAAGGGGCGCTAAGAACAATTTCGCCGCGCAATGTCAGATTATGTTTAATACCTGGTACATCAACCTTGATAATTCTATTGATAGTCCGATCTGTAACTCTATCATCAGAAATTTTGTTATCACTGTTCATAACAATAAAATCGATCTTTGTGCTGTTTCGTTTGATGTGTACTGATTCTGTTGTTACGTCACTTGGAAGATTTAATTTCCT
Source organism: Termitinemataceae bacterium (assembly GCA_036245275.1). Classification (GTDB taxonomy): domain Bacteria; phylum Spirochaetota; class Spirochaetia; order Treponematales; family Breznakiellaceae; genus BTID01. The sequence goes on along the minus strand of BTID01000032.1, from coordinate 274 downwards.
CATGGGAAAATTAATTTTTTCTGTTTTTAGTACAATTTTTCTGTCTAAAAGCGAAACAGCAACCGTTCGGATATGACCAATAAGTCCTCCGTCAAAAACTTCAAAAACAAATAAATGTGTGGGATTAAAAATAAAGTAACGTTCAAATTCTGTTATATATCTGCGCGCTGCCCAAACTAAAGTAGGGTCATATTTAAAAACAGGATTTCGCGCCCATCCAAAATTAACGGACCTGCCCATTTCATCAAAAATAGGCGCATAATTTTCGTATTCA
>BTID01000031.1:0-2894 GCA_036245275.1 Termitinemataceae bacterium | reverse complement strand
AATGCAGATTTTGTTCCGTTAGAACGCCGTTTGATCCGCTTGCAGCATGAAATGGTAATGGCAGCCCTTGCATATTGCTAGTCATAGGATTTACATGCGTCAATCAGAAGGTTTACGAACGCTTTGCGGTCTATATCTAAAAGGGCGGTAACATTTGGTTTTGCATCTGTCCAAAACCGGAGGTCTGCAACCGTCATACCTGCCGTATGTTTGCCGCTTGTTTCTATTTTTACATGAAAATCTTTTGTTTTAAAAATTTCAGGAGCGATAAGCGCGGCAACGGCGCAGGGGTCGTGCAATGGAGCACCGGCAAAACCTTGTTCCAAATGATACTTGTAAAAAAAGTCTATTAAATCGGCAGCCATAACAGACACTTTGCCGCCGCTCTTGCGCAACTCTGCAACATCTTCTGCTAAAACAAGAGCTTTATGTGTTACATCAAGCGGTGCCATAATTATTGGAATGCCGCTGTTAAATACGATCTCGGCAGCTTCAGGATCTACATACATATTGAATTCTGCAGTGCTTGTGCGGTTGCCGCCTAAGTATATTCCGCCGCCCATAAGTGATATTTGTTTGATATTTTGTTTTACTTCAGGATATGCAGAAAATAAAATTGCAATGTTTGTCAAAGGTCCTGTAGGAATTAAAGTGATAGCTTGAGGGCTTTCTAAAATTATGCGGCGCATTAAAGCGGCAGCCGGTTCTGTTTTATAGTCATCGGGAATTTTAAGATCAGGACCGTCAAGACCGCTTGCGCCGTGAACTTCACCGGCTGTTTCAAGCTCGCGGATAAGAGGGCGGTCCGCTCCGCAACCGAGCGGCGGGTACTTGCCTAAACAGTGTAAAACTTTTTTTGCATTTGATAGTGTCTTTATCAATGTTTGATTTCCGCCTGTTACTGTAACTGCCTTTACATCAAGTTTACTGCTTGAGAATGCCAAAACAAGCGCTAGAGCATCATCATGACCTGGATCGCAATCCATAATTACAGGTATCTTTTTCATATAACTCCCTTACTATTATAATTTTCTAAAAAATCCAGCAGAACTTTTTCCCAGCTTTCTTGCGGATTGTTTTTATACTGATCTAAGAATGAGCGGTAAAGCTCTTTAATATATGTTCTAATTTTGCAGACTCCATCTATGTCAATATCAGTAGAGTTAACTAAGAGAAGGTCTATAAAATCTTCAGCTTCGCATTGCGCTACCACAGATTCGTCAATCACTGTAAGCGTGTAAAGGGCTGCGGCAATACAATTGATGCTATGCTGTTTTAGATACAAAACAGAATCTGCAATTTTAACCGCATGTAAGCGTAAGTCTTTAAGCTGTTGTTCATACTGTGTTTCGCAAGATAGAGAGCGCATTATTAAACGCATCTTTGTGTATGTCCAGACGATCACCATAATGTGCAAACTAGGTATGCACATTAAATGAGGATCGATTTTGTGAATCATTTTTACTATTGCCGAATCTTTACATACCGGACGTTTTGTAGTTGAAAAATTTTTTTTATAAACCATAGCGGCACGCCTATATATCATATTTATGGAGGCAATAAATTCTTTAATAAACACTACTGATTGTTTGCCGAAATTTTCTAAAAGGAACGCTTGTGTACGTATCCAAAACGGAGTAAAGTCCATATAAATTTTTGCATACGACGGCATAAACGGAATTAGATCATCTAAAGAATGATCTACACTTGTAAATTTAAATTTTTTGGGGAACAGAACGGCAATGTACTGCAATGCAAAAAATCTTGTTTGAATAGACCACAACACCTTAATGCAAGAGGTGATCAATTTCCTATTTAGAAATATTTTTAAAATTGATGATACATTCCCGCGCTGTAATATTTTTGTATTTTTCATTCTGTTAAAGGATTATAAGTTGGTAACTCCATATCGTCTAGTTGAGGCAATTTTATTTCATTGCCGGTTTCATTTTGAAGTGTTGTTGTACCTGTATCCTGTGTTGGCGGCGCATCCAAAATATCCAGATCAAGAGTGGGCAATTTAAGATTTGTAGCAGTCTCTCTAGTATCAAAACTGCCGAATGTTTCACGCAAAGAATCAAGACCTGTATTCATTCCGCCGCCGCGGTGATATGTGCAATATTCACCAGGCCTATACTTAGAAAGAAAAGTTAATGTAACAGCTCCTTGATTACAAGAGGACGTTAAAAGCTGACCAGACCTTGAGCAAACTGTAATATCAACAACACCGGATTCAGGACGGCGGAATTCTTTTGCAGGCAATCCTTTGTGAACCTCACGCATAAAGTCGCCCCAGACAGGACCGGCAAGAGTTGCACCGGTTGTATTTAGTCCCAGCGAATTACCCGGCTTGTCAAAGCCAAACCATATAGCCGTTGTATAGTATGGTGTAAAACCGACAGTCCATGCATCCGACCAGTTTTGTGTAGTGCCGGTTTTACCCGCCGCCGCAATATAGTAACGCTTGCCGTTTTCATCTGTAAAAACAAATTTGTGAGCTTGTCCGCCTAGAGTGCCTATTTGCACGGTTTTCTTTAGTAAACCGGTCATTACAAAGGCAGTTTGCGGACTAATCACTTGTATAGCACTGCCCCTTTGCCGTTCTTTTTGACGCTGATCGCGTTCAAGATCGATGATTACTCTGCCGTTGCGGTCTTCTACAGTGCGTATAGCAATCGGTGTTACCTCGCGTCCCTCGTTTGCAAAAATGGAAAAGGCGCGTGCCATACGCACAGGGGATATAGATATAACGCCTAACGCCATTGGGTATACACGAGGAAATGTGCGGCGTTTTTGTTCAGGGTCTGTAATACCTAAAAGGGCGGCAGAGCGGTTTATTGCCGCATCAAAACCTATTGCGTCTAACACTTTTAGTGAAGGCACATTCATAGACT
>BTID01000030.1:0-3151 GCA_036245275.1 Termitinemataceae bacterium | reverse complement strand
AGGAGTTTATTCATGCCGAATGTAACGACAATCCGTTTTAATGACGACTATACGCTTAATGTTATTGATAAAGCCGCAGCCCTTTTAAATCAGACGAGAACCGGTTTTTTGTTGTCTGTTGCAAGAGCATGATCGTTCTTCTTTTTCTTGCGGTGTTGCTGCACTGAATTCATATTTAAAAGAGCGTGCTAAAAAGGAAGTTTTTTATTGGCTGTGAATAGTAACCCTTCACTTAATAATATGTCTGCGCTCCAGTTCTGCAAGGACATCCTCTATAGTAACATTTTCTTTGCTCATTAATACCATCGAATGATACAGCAGATCGGCAATTTCCCATGTTACTTCTTTTTGATCTTTGGCGGTACAAACTTCGTAAGCCTCTTCCATAATTTTCCGCCGCACACGCTCGCAAGTCAGCCGTGCCGTGTATGAATCTTTTGGGGAAGTTTTTATCTTGTCCTTTATAATCTCTTCTAAATATTGAAATGTGTAGCGGCGTTTTACCTCAAAGCATGAGTGCGCTCCTGTGTGGCAGACACCTTTTGCCGATACGCCGCCTGCTGGAATTACCGTTGCAAGTAATGCATCGCGGTCGCAGTCGGCACGTAGGCGGACAAGCTGCAATGTGTTACCGGATGTTTCGCCCTTCATCCACAGCTTGTTTTGTGTGCGGCTGTGAAAGCATAGGTTACCGCAGCGGAATGTTTCGTATAACGCTTCTTTGTCTGCGTAAGACATCATCAAAACTTGTCCGTCCGGCGATTGTGCAATAACAGGAATCATTCCGTCTACTTTTTTCCAGTTAAGCGACGCAATAAATGCATCACTTAAATTTATTTTTTTTGTGTACAGCGCCATGCCAAGTTGTATATCGCAATTTAGATCTGATATTTTTTGCACTTCGTCGATTGTAGAAACTCCGCCTGCAACCGTTATGCTGCATGTAACACTTTCGCGTAATTTTTGCACACTATCCAAATTGATGCCTTGCATAGTGCCTTCACGCTCTACGCAAGTGTACATAATTTCGCTTGAATATTTTTCTAAAATTTTTGCCGTTTCGATTAAATCTAAACCGGTGTGTGTTTTCCAACCGTTAATGACAATCTCGTTTTTTATTGCTTCGGTTTTTATTGCATCGGTAGCTATTATAATGCGGTGCCGTCCTATGCAGTCTGCAAGTTCACGCAGAAAATCTATATTTATAGAATATTTTTTTTCTGTTCCAGATTTAAAAATTACAGAACCTATAATTATTTTTTTTGCACCTAAACTTATCAATTCTTTTGCTTGGGCTATTGTGCGGATGCCGCCTCCTACACGGAAGTCTGCTTGTTGTAAAAGCGGTTTTATTATTTCTATGTTGCTGCCTATACCCATTGCAGCATCTAAGTCGATAATAGCAACTTCGCCATACCGGTCAAATTCAGGAATCAACACAGCGGGATCGCCGCCGTCAAGCACAAATTCCCTACCCTGTTTAAGTTGCACTACCTTGCCGTTTTGTAAGTCAATAGATGCAATTATCATATTTTTTCCTTTTTACATTACCGTAACTTTTTCCGTAATTTTTTTTGTCTGTTGCGATCTGTACTGTTTTTTTTCTGAGGCAGTGTTTGTATTTTGTTCACTTTCTGTTTCTTTAGGATAAAAAATAATTGGTTTTGGATTCGGCAAATGCGGCAAAAGTAACAAACCGGTTATTGCAATAACAATCATTATAAAACAAAAAACTTGACCGGTAGAAAAACTTGTAAGCGGATGTACATACGCAATGGGCAAATTAGTTTTTACTAATTCTATTTTGTATTGTAATTCGGAATCCGGCTCGCGGAAATATTCTATAAAGAATCGTATAAATCCGTAACCGCCAATATACATGCATGTTATAAATCCTTTGAACGGCTTTTTATTGCGCAGCAAATATACGATTGCCCAAAGTACAACACCTTCCAAAAGTGCCTCATAAAGCTGCGACGGGTGGCGCGGAAGGTTTACCATAGTTGTACCTTTTTGTATTTCTATGCCTACTTGTTCGGCAATTTCTTTTACCCACGTTTGCGATGCCGGCAGAGGTTCTGCATTATTAAAAATCATTCCCCATGGTACAGTTGTTACACGTCCATAGAGTTCGCCGTTTATAAAATTGCCAAGCCTGCCGAATGTATAACCCAGCGGGATCGCTGCAGACAACATATCTAATATCTCGCGGAAGTCTTTTTTGTTTTTTATTGACCATAGTACTGCCCCTGTTATGCAGCCGATAACGCCGCCATGGTAGCTCATACCTTGCAAACCGGTAAAATGTCCGTTGCGGAACGGCCAAAAAATAAGCCACGGATTTAGACGGTAAAGATTGCTTGTTTCGTAAACGATGGTCGAAAAAATCCTAGCACCCAATAACAAACCCAGTATGCTGCAAAAAAACATAGCGGACAGATCGTCTTCTGTCATTGGGAAACGCCGCTGTCGTATTTGTTTGCGGGTCATCAAAAAGGCTATTGAAAATGCTACAAGGTACATTAAACCGTACCAGCGGAATGGCAAACCCGGTATTACTTCAGGATTTAGCCAAGAAGGAAAATTTATTGATAAAAGCATATTCAATTATAATAATATTGCCGACAGTTTGTAAGACTACCTGTTTGCATGCCTATTGCATCATGGCTGCTTGTCCCAATCAAAACTTTTTGGATCTGTTATTATTTCTTTTTGTTCTGTTCCTTTTGTCAAAGATGATTCAGCATGATAATCAAAACTACTGCCGTCTTTAGATTCAGATTCGGCTTCGGCTTCGGCTGTATTTGATTCTTGTTTAGGTATAGTGCTAATATCATCAAGTTGTTCTTCTTCGCTATCAATCGGCACAGAATCAAAATCATCAACAATCGCACCAAACATTAAACCAAATATCATGTTTTTGACAGCATCGGGAATAAGATCAGATTCAATATGCAGCAACGAAGTATTTTTGCCCTCATCATATTCAATGCTGCGAACCATGCCGCTAATACTAAGCGGCATATTATCAAGTGTAAATTGAACGACTACGCGCAGCAATACGTCAGCTTTGCCGCCTACTGTTACCGCACAACCTCCGTCCGAAACATCTTCTAAAAAGCATTTAACACTTGGAACAACAGCATCACCA
>BTID01000029.1:0-3422 GCA_036245275.1 Termitinemataceae bacterium | reverse complement strand
CCGTCAGTGCTTGGAGGGTTTTTCTCCAAAACATTGCTGAAAAATCCGTTAATTTTCATATTCCCGCAATCCTCATCAATTTGTACACTGATAATATCACAAAAAAGTTGTGCTCTAATGGCATTTGTTACATATTCTGCCGGCAAAATGAATTGTTTTTTGCTTTCATCCCAGCCGAATTTACAACTTTGAAGCCTTGCAGCCAATTCTTTGCTAAACCTTAGCATCGGAATATGCACCATACCGCGCGAATAAATAAAATAGACCATATCCATGATTGCCTCCATAATGATCATTATATCAGGTTAGCCATAACATGTCCTGCCTTATACAAAATCGATTGCAAAAAAAATATACTAAAGATTTTCCTAAAGTTTTACAAAAAGTCTCCGATAAATGTAGAGTAAATGTTTTAAAACGCATGGTGTTGGTATGCGTAAATCGAAGGGCTGGTAAAATTAAAAAATGGACTCTGTGTACAACTTTGCGTCGGCACGTTTAAATAGAAATGACAACAGCCGCAATACTAGAATAAATGACAAAAGGAACACTAAACCACAAGGAAGATCTGAAAACTTAACAAAAACCAAATTTGATTCAAAAAAAGTAAGTTTTTATAGTTCAATTTTCTTGTTTTTTCTGGCAATTGTTATCGCTCTGTCTTTGTCGGCATCATTGTTTCATTTTCCGGATATACATTCTTTGCTGGGCGATTTTTTTGCAGATTCTTATAGTGTTCTTGCATTCATAATTCCAATTTATTTAATTTGCGCAGCGCTTGTCTTGTTGGATTGCGAATACCGTCCTGATAGAATATTTATTTTGAATAGCAGTATCTTTCCATTCTTTACTATGGTGATGGGTCTTTCCTATGTCCGCGACTTTTCCTACTACCAAGATAAATTTGTTTTGTTAAGTGTGCTTGGTAAAAACGGCTTTGTGTTTTTTATGATATTTTTAACCGTTGTGGAAAGTTTGGTAATTGCATCATTGAATTCGATTCTGTTTCCGGCTCCTGTTAAACTAAGAGAAAGGCGTCAAACTACGCAAATGCCATCTGCGGCATCATTTAATAAAGATATGTCAAGAAAACCTTCGGTGTCAGCACAATTCGTACAATCCGCACATAGCGAGCGGACTAGCGGAAATTTTTATCCAAATAATTCTGAAATTAAAATTGTCAGACGGTCGGCAGAACGCAGCACTCAAAATACGGAAACAAAAGAGAATGTAGAAAAAGCAGAACAGACAAAAGTAGAACAGATAACAACAGAGAATAGTAAGCAAGACGATATTGAAGAATCTGATGAAATGGAAATGCTTAATGATTTTAAACTTGATAAACTTTTGGGTATTAATCCGGATCTGTCTATGGCAGGTTTGCAAGCATTTACAGAGGCATACAACGAAGCTTTCCTAAATATGGAATCTTTGCTGATTGAAGATCACAGCTGTGCAAATACAACGCGCAAGGGATTGGAGCGGAATTTTGCAGAGCAAAATTGGAGCGGAAAGCCCGACCCCGCCGCAGGCGGGGATGCGCCCATAAAAACAACTGAACTAGACGAAGTTGATACAGAATTCTGCAAGATCGATCCTGCACTTGATGCATTAGATATAAAGTTACACGGCTTAGATAGCGGCCTTGATGATCTTGACAGCAGATTTTCCAAAATCGACAGCGATCTAAAAACATTAACGGAAGAATTGTGCGCTGTAATTGACGGTTCTTTGCAAGGCACAGACGGTGTAAGCGGCCTTAAACCTGTTGAAGATGCAGAAGTTTTAGGCTCAATTGAAACGGACGAATCTGTAGAAAAAGATGCAGCAGATGAGTTAGAAGAAATAATATTGCTATCAGAAAAAGCGGCAGAAATAAATACAGAAAAAGTTATAAATAATACAAAAACTGAAGCCGTAAAAAAAAAGCCCTGTGTGTATAGCGTCCCTGTAGAAAGTATATTAAAAGGCTATGCAGATGCTGATTACGGCATTATTGACGAAACGACACGGTATGCGGCAAACATATTAAAAGAAACGTTAAACGAATTTAAAATTCAGGCAGAAGTAACCGGCATACGAAAAGGACCGGTTATAACAATGTTTGAGATACTGCCTTCGCCCGGTGTAAAATTATCTAAAATTGTAAACCTGCAGGACAATATTGCATTGCGTTTGGCGGCATCTTCTGTGCGGATTGTAGCGCCGATACCCGGCAAACATGCGGTAGGAATAGAGATACCAAATAAAAAACGCAACATAGTATCATTCCGCGAGATAATCGAAGGCGAACTTTTGCGCGAAGGAAAGAAGGCACAGATACCGGTTGTGTTGGGTAAAGATATAACAGGCGAGGCAGTTACAGAAGACCTAGCTTCTATGCCTCATTTGCTAATAGCAGGATCAACAGGATCCGGAAAATCAGTTTGCGTGAATACATTGATACTTTCCATTTTGTATCAATGCCGTCCGCAAGAATGCCGCTTGATTTTGATAGATCCAAAAATTGTTGAGCTAAAATTGTACAACGGCATACCTCATTTATTAACGCCGGTTATAACAGAACCAAAACGTGCATTCCAAGCATTGCAGTATTGCATTTTTGAAATGGAACGCCGCTATGCATGCCTTGATTCACTTGGCGTGCGTGATATAAAAACATATAACAAGCGTATTAAAGAACGCAAGATTGCCGCAGAACACATGCCGTATATTGTAGTAGTGATCGATGAGTTCGCAGACTTAATGGCAACCACCGGCAAAGAGCTTGAATCAACAGTAGCGCGTCTGGCAGCAATGAGCCGCGCAGTTGGTATACATCTTGTACTTGCAACACAACGCCCTTCAATAGATGTAATAACAGGTTTAATAAAATCCAACATACCAAGCCGCATTGCGTTTATGGTGGCAAGTATGATGGATTCGCGCATAATAATTGACGGACCGGGCGCAGAAAAACTTTTGGGTAAAGGCGATATGTTATACGCAGGTGTAACAAGTCCGTTTCCTGTGCGCTTACAAGGCGCATTCGTTTCCGAAGAAGAAGTAGAAGCCGTTGTAGAGCATGTAAAAACATTAGGCGAACCGGACTACATAGACGAAGAAATGTTTTTTGACGATGACGAAGAAGTTGTACAAAATGTGTACACAGAAGGTTGCGATCCCTTATACGATCAGGCACTGGAGATTGTAGTGCAGCAGGGTAAGGCTAGCGCTAGTTATATACAGCGCCGCTTAAAAATAGGCTACAACCGCGCTGCGCGTTTAGTGGAAGAGATGGAAGAGCGCGGGGTTGTAGGAGCGGCACAGGGGTCAAGGCCTAGGGAATTGCTTAGGGCGGTGTGAGCAGGTTGATTGACAACAAACCTGCAAGATCCTAATATTAGCATATTAGTGGAGGTGAATGCCGTCTGGCGGCGGCT
>BTID01000028.1:0-3742 GCA_036245275.1 Termitinemataceae bacterium | reverse complement strand
TTTTAGTGCATCGATAATTTTATATTTTTGATCATTTCCATGCCGACTATCCGGTGCTTTTGCCCCGTATTTCCCAATTTGGCTCGTAAGCCTATTAAATATGTCCCCATCCATACTTCTATTCTATTATATTTTTTTTAAACTTTGAATTGCACCCGAAAGGTGCCCGCCCCTTAACAAAACCTACAATTTGCAATAAACTTTCTTGTAAAAGGCGGTATTGTTGATATGGAAATTCTTTCAAAAATCATTGGAAATTTGAGCAATTATATGTACACGTATGTGTTGATAATTTTGCTCTTAGCGGTGGGACTGTATTTTACTGTACGGACAAAGTTTGTGCAGTTTAGGCTTTTAAAAGAGTCGATACGGCTTCTAACTGAACCAAAAGAGGATGAAAAGTCAATTTCGTCTTTTCAGGCGCTGATGCTTTCTACAGCATCCCGTGTGGGCGTCGGTAATATTGCCGGCGTTTCTGTGGCGATCTGCTTAGGCGGCGCAGGGGCTGTGTTTTGGATGTGGCTTATCGCGATTATCGGCTCGGCATCTGCATTTATCGAAAGCACACTTGCACAGATTTACAAGCGCCGCGATGGGGATGGCAATTCTTACGGCGGTCCTGCCTACTATATTCAGGGCGCCCTTAACCGCAGACCGCTTGGTGTTGTTTTTGCGGTAATGCTGATTTTAACTTATATGGGCGGCTTTAACATGGTTGCCTCATTCAATTTGACTACAGCTTTTGAAGGATACAGCTTTTGGAATCCGAATGTAACGCCTACGATTATCGGGGCAGTTGTTGCAGTGTTTGCCGGTACTTGTATTTTTGGCGGAGGTAAGCGGCTTAGCAAAGTTACATCAATTTTGGTTCCTGCCATGGCAATTGCCTACATTGCATTTGCTATTATTATTATGGTGCTGCATATCAATTTGGTTCCGGGAATGTTTAAGGCGATTTTTTCAAATGCATTTGATTTTGAATCGGCATTTGGCGGTTTTACCGGATCTTGTATTATGCTTGGTATTAAGCGCGGACTTTATTCAAACGAAGCCGGTGTTGGTTCTGCACCGAACGCTGCTGCAAGTGCAAGCGTTTCGCACCCCGTTAAACAGGGTCTTGTGCAGATGCTTTCCGTGTATATCGACACTATTGTGATCTGTAGTGCTACGGCGTTTCTGCTGCTCTGCTCCGGTGTTGCTCCAAGTGCAAACTTGCGCGGCGTGCCTTATGTGCAAGCTGCATTGGCAAATACTTTTGGCAACTTCGGCATAATATTTGTAACATTTGCACTGTTTTGTTTTGCCTTTACCACGCTGTTGGGCAACTATTTTTATGCGGAACAAAATTTGAAATATCTTGTACACGGAAATCCTAAAAAAAGTCTGCTTGCTATCTTCCGTGCGGTTGCCGTTGTTATTATATTTTTTGGTTCGCAAATAGAATTCGGTATTGCATGGGATACTGCCGACGTGTTGATGGGATTTATGGCATTAATGAACTTGCCGATTATTTGTTTTTTAAGTAAGCCTGCAATCCGCTGTTTAAACGACTATATTTCGCAGAAAAAACGAGGTGAGTCGCCGGTATTTAAAGCCGTCGACATTGATCTGCGTCATCCCACAGATTATTGGCACTAATTGATGTTGCCGCTAGGGATAGTAATATGTTCGAGCGAAAAAATAAACGTTTAACTTCTCACGCTTCGGCCTATATAGAAAATGTTACCGCCGGTGATGCTTTTTTAAAAAATATCAGTATTACCGGCTGCAAACTTGAACATACTGCACGTATTGATGGTATTGTAGGCGAAACTTACAAAATCACGATCAAACCGGAAGCGGCATCGAACACTGGTTTTTTTGATGTAGTTGCAGAGCTGCGCTGGATCAATATCGACAATTGCGCCTACGAGGCAGGCTTTCAGATTATAGAATCCCCGCAGGGCAAATTTTTTGAACGATATGTGGATTATTTGGCTTACAGGAATATTGCCTTGAATTAATATTTATAGTATACTCTACATGTTGATTAACAAGGAGATTTTATGGCAGACTTAGAAAGCAAGATTAAATCCGTTCTGGAAAAAGTGCGTCCATCGCTTCAAAATGACGGCGGTGATGTAGAATTTGTTTCTGTTTCATCAGATGGAACAGTATCGTTAAGGTTGACCGGTGCATGCGGCTGTTGCCCTCACGCACAAATGACATTGAAAAACGGAATTGAAAACTACCTTAAACAGGAGATTCCGGAAGTTACATCGGTTTTAGGTGTCTAAGAAGAAACCGCTGTTTTTAGATTACGTTTTTTTTGTAATAGCCGCAGCTTTTTGTACAGCTTCGGCTGTTTTTGTTTATGCCGGTTATGGGCATGAAAATGTTGTTATTAAAACTCAAAATGAAATGTGGGTATACCCGCTGGATACAAATGTAACGGTAAATCTTGCAGGACCGTTAGGCGAAACTGTAGTGCAGCTTGATTCAAATAAAGTTAAAATTATTTCATCACCTTGTAAAAATAAAAGCTGTGTTGCCGCAGGTGCTATACATTCAGGCGGCGATTGGCTTGCATGTCTTCCAAACCGTGTTATTGTTACGATAGAAAAAACAAAAAAATCAGAATCACTTGACGCAGCCTTATGGTAAAAATGCAAGACAACAAAATAAATTTATTGGCTATTTTTGGCGCATTTTGTTTGTTTTTATCTGCAGTAGAATATTTAATACCTAAGCCATTGCCTTTTCTACGTCTAGGCTTAGCAAACCTTCCTTTGCTGCTTGCATTAGATTTTAAATTTTCATTCTTTATTTATTTAGTGCTTACAAAAATATTTGCACAAGCAATTCTTGGTGGGATGTTGTTTTCGTATGTGTTTTTATTTTCGTTTGCAGGAACAGTTGCTTCTGCATTGACTATGTTTTTTTTACGCCGTGCATTTCCAAAAAAAACTTTAAGCTTTATAGGAATAAGTATCGCCGGTGCTTTTGTATCTAACATAATGCAGTTATTGTTGTCTTATTTTTTTATATTGGGTAAAAGCACGATATATTTTGCGCCGCCGTTTTTGGCATGCGGCATTATTACAGGTGCCGCACTTGGTGTGTTTGTCAATTTGTTTTGCGCTTCTTCGTTGTGGTATAAAAATTTATGGAATTTAAACATGGAGGATACAGCGGGTATAGATGATGTTCATGATGATTTGCTAAGTGTAGAAAACAAATTTTTACCTGCACACCTTGTTAAGAAAAAAGATATGCGTGATATGTTTCCGGCTTACGACCTTTTTGTTGCGGCAATCATTTTTACGGTAATGCTGCTTTTAAACAATTCAACAACAGGACTTTTAATACAGTTTTTGATATTTTGGAGTTATGCGGCTTTATGCAAAAAATCGTTTAAGCCGCTTTTTACAATTATGTTTTTTTTAAGTATCACCTTGATCAATTTATACCCGCCTAATGGTAAAGTTTTATTTGAAATTGCAGGATTTCGCATAACGGGCGGCGCATTAGATAACGCTATCCGTAAGGCATGTGTTATAGAATCACTTGTTATGATTTCAAAAGCAACGATAAAAACAGATCTTAATTTGCCGGGGACATTCGGTTTGATAATAAAAAAATCTTTTTTTGTGTTGGAAAAAATCAGCTTGTTAAAAAAGAATGTGCGGGTATCACATTTCAGAACTCATTTTATAAAAGATATTGATAATCTTATTTTGACAATCACCAAAGAACAGCAACT
>BTID01000027.1:0-3820 GCA_036245275.1 Termitinemataceae bacterium | reverse complement strand
TGGTCTTAACTATCTTTAAAGCGTTGCAAACGTAGAATGCACCTGCATATATTGTGCGTACATTCGGCAAATCCATAATTGTGATACTTGTACAGTTACTAAAAGCCCCTACTTGGATTATTTGCAAAGACGGCATATTTACTTGTTGTACGGAGCTGCAATTTGCGAAGCTGTATGCGCCAACTGTATGAATGCTTGCCGCTTCGATCATTTTTACATTTATGTATGTACCAAAAGTAGATTCTGTTAAACTTGTACCGGAAACAATTGTCCTAGCCGAATCCGGTAATATTAGATATACAATTTTTTCTGTTCCGGCGTTTGTGTATCTATCCCAGTCTTGTATGTTTGTGCAATGACTTAAATCTATATAAACATATCTGCTAAGAGCGGCAAAAAAATTGTCCATAGCATCCTCTGCGGATAAATCTATATCCATAAGCTGTACACTATAAGGGGCGGCCGCTGTGTTTACATCTTTTGAATCCAGATAATTTTGCATATCAGGAATATTATAAAAGACCGGCATTAACATTTTGCTAACAGTTACGCCGCCTGATTTATTTCCAACAGCATCCACAGTTTTTATAATTATTGTATAAACAATATCTGCTTCTACATGATCAAAAATATATTTTCTTGTATCAGGTAAAATTTTAATAACTTCTAAATCGCTTATGTCAGTTTCGTTTGTGTATTCACCTGCTACACATATTATTTCTATATGGTCAAAATCAATATTTGTAGGATCGTTCCATTCAAGGTTTATAACACCCATGTCAGCAACAGCAGAAAGATTTTTTACATCGCCTGGCGGGTTTTCATCGGGCGGTTGCTCACCCGGCATTATAGGCTGAAAAAACGGCGCACACGACGACAAAAGCATAAAAAAAAGAATGGACAATGCACGAAGCGGTTTGTTATTCATAGAATACGGCACTCACGTATACCCTTGTAACTTATCGTAGTAGGAATTGCCTCTAGGGTCAGAGCTTGGACCTGTATTATAACGTGTTCCCCACCCATAAGTACCTTGATAGGTGGTTAAAGCTGTAGAAGGAACTTTTATTGTAATTGAGGTTGGAAAGTTGTTATATAGCCCATAGTAACAAGTGTCAGGTGGCTCATAATAAGTGGATTGTGTATATCCGAGTGTAGGCGGAGTAGTTGCACTCATTGTCACTATTGTAAGATTAGTGCATCCTACAAATGCATAGTTGTATATATGAGTTACACTGGAAGGTATTGTTAAATTTGGTACCCCTGAATTATAAAAAGTATAGGCACCTATTATTTTAAGACCTTCAGGCAAAAAAAAAGAAGAATTAATTGATGAACAGTTTGCAAATGCACCATAAGATATTGTTGAGCCTGAAGTGGATGTACCAATACTTGTAACATGCGGAGGAATGTTTACAGTCGCAAGACTTGTGCAGTTATAAAAAGCACCGTCCCCAATTGTTGCGGAACTGCCCCCTCCAGTTATTGTAAGCGTGTTTAGGCTATTGCAATAACTAAACGAATGTGCGCCTATAGTGGTAACCGTCTTTGGAATTGTTAAATTTGTAATAATAGGCGCATTACCGGAAGAGCCGATGCCGCTTGAAGCATCCGTACACGAAAAAGCTTGTGAGCCGATAATCTGTAGTCCGTCATTTAGTATAAGACTTGCAAGTGAATGACAATTAGCAAAAGC
This sequence comes from Termitinemataceae bacterium, assembly GCA_036245275.1. Lineage (GTDB taxonomy): Bacteria > Spirochaetota > Spirochaetia > Treponematales > Breznakiellaceae > BTID01. Next base: position 2,124 of record BTID01000027.1, on the reverse strand, counting down.
ACCGGCACCGATTGTTGTTGTACTTGACGGAATTGTTAAATTTCTAATAACAGGCGCATAGCTTGATGAAGAACCTGAAAAAGCAGATGGACCGATAGTTTTCACACCGTCATCTATTACAAGTGTTGCAAGTGAATTACAATTGTAAAACGCTTGTGATCCTATAGTGGTAACAGTTCCGGGAATGGTTAAACTTGTAATAACAGGTGCAGAGCTTGAAGAACCTGAAAAAGCGGATTGACCAATGGTTCGGTCTGTTGTTGTGCCGCTCGCTATTGTAAGTGTTCTAAGTGAATGGCAATTGTAAAACGCGCTATTGCCGATTGATGTTACCCTTGCAGGAATGGTTAAATTTATAATACCCGGTGCATAGCTTAATGAAGAACCTGAAAAAGCAAAATCGCCAATGGTTAGGTCTGTTGTGCCGCTACTATCTATTGTAAGTGTTACAAGCAAATAACAATTGTAAAATGCATAATTGCCGATTGCTGATACACTTTGCGGAATGGTTAAACGTGTAATAACAGGTGCAGAGCTTGGTGAAGAACCTGAAAAAGCGTATAGACCGATAGTTTCCACACCATCATTTATTATAAGTTCATTAAGTAAATGGCAATCCTTAAACGCGTGTGATCCTATAGTGGTAACATTTCCGGGAATTTCTAGACTTGTAATAACAGGTGCATCGCTCGGTGAATAACCTGAAAAAGCGAAATCGCCAATAGTTCGTCCTGTTGTTGTGCCGCTATCTATTGTAAGTGTTGCAAGGGAGCGGCAATTGTAAAATGCATAATTGCCGATTGCTGATACACTTTGCGGAATGGTTAAACTTGTAATAACAGGCGCATTGCTCGATGAAGAACCTGAAAAAGCAAATTCACCGATAGATACCAAACTGCTATTTAATGTAACTTCTTTAAGTGAATGACAATTGTAAAATGTGTGCGTTGGTATGCTAGTTATGTTTGCGGGCATAGTTATTGTTTCAAGACCTGATCCTGCAAATGCCCAGCCGCCAACAGATGTCCAATTAGTGCCGGATGTAATGCTTTTTAATGCTGTGCAATTCGCAAAGGCATAGTCGCCGATTCTAAACGCGCCGGGGGTCCCCGGTATTTCGATGGCGGCAATTGAAGAACAGCCGTAGAAAGCGTAATCTGCTATGCCTGTGGTGCCTACGTTTGTTATGTCTATGCCTGCGTCTTTGTTTGTCCCCACTGTGATAAGCGAAGAACAACCGTAAAAGGCGTACGTGCCTATGCTTTCAACCGGCGTAGGTGTTACAACATATCTTAAGCCTGAAAAATCTTTGAAAGCGTAAGCACCAATTGATGTTACGCTTTGGGGCAATACAACAGATGTAATGCGCGTTTGCTGTCCGCTACGGGTATAACTAGTGCCGCCGATGACTGATGGTATTACAGATTCAGTTAAATCGTAACTAACATAGCGTCCGGCGGGAACTGCAGCTATAAGTGTGCCTAACCAGTCGCCGCCTGATGAAATGATTGCAGAAGTCTCTGCACATACTAAAACGCTTATTGGTGAAGCTGCGGAATAGCCAACAGTTGCAGCCTGCAACTTTGGGTTTAAGTTGTTTGTAATTGAGGTATTGCTTGTAAAAGAAAAATGCACAACCTTGACATCAAACGATAAACTGCTGGCATTTGCCGTAATTGTTGTAGTGCCTGTGTTTACCGCTTCAACAACACCGTTTACAGATACTCTTGCAACGTTTGTATCGCTGCTTGTCCAATCGCTTGCACTTGGAGCGAACTGCCCTAAACTGCTTTGAACAACCGGTCCTAAATCATCTTGAGAAATCATACTTAAAATTACGGCGCCTGCTTCAAGCTCTATATTCTTGCCTGTTACATCTGCGGAAACAACAACCGATTCAATCGTCCCTGTCTTGTAACCTGTCATCCTAAATTCAATTTTGTAGATTCCGGCTAATAAACCGGCGATTGTATAAGATCCGTCTAAAGCGGCGCGAACAGGCAGACCTAACATTTGATTGTCGCTTTGCCTGCGCAATTGTACCACGCAGGTAGAGAGGTCTCCATTTCCGTCTTCTGTAGAAACAATGCCGGAAATTGATAAACCGCCTATGCCGCTTGTTGG
>BTID01000026.1:0-3852 GCA_036245275.1 Termitinemataceae bacterium | reverse complement strand
GAAAAATCAAAACCGAGCCCGCCGCCTGGAAGCATTTCCGACCATTTAGCACGCAGCGTAAATACTTCCAGCAGGCATATTTCAATACAGGCACTAAGATCTAAAATCGGGCTATGTATTGGAAATTGCAAATTGCCAAGAAGTCCTTTAAAATCGGCGGCAATCGTTATGTCTGTAAAATACCGGTGCAAATACTCCGACTTCATTTTCCACGCTATCCCAAACGATGCCCGCGGCTGTATCGGCACCCACCTTTTGCCGATTACTTCTGCCATTTTTAAATTATCTATAGATTCATACTTTGAAATCTTTACAGGCGAAAAAAAATCATAAAATGCAACGCCAATAATAAAACAATCTTTGATTGTCCAGCGTACACCGCCGTCAAGCCCAAAACCCATCCGTGTTTCTAATTGCCAGTCAGGTAATGATTCCAAAATGTATTTAACTTCGTTCATATAAATATTGGTGCCTTCAAAACCAAAACTAAACAATAATTTTCCGGTAAACCCCAAGTCAAGTTTATGGGATGCCGACTCGACAATTCTAAATCCATATCCGCCAACCAGCATCACATCTTCTGTAGCTTTTGGCGTCAGCACAAAAACATCTTCAGGTGTCCACGATAATTTTAAATTCGATGAATTAAAAAAACCAATTCCCCAATGTTCTCCAACACGTCCTATTGAAAACGGTCCGAACAAACTCATCTGTACGCTATACGGTCCTGATATAAGCGGGAGAAGCTCTTCAGATTTATTTTTGCTTGCAATAAGTTTTAAGGCAAGGTCTAAGTTTGCAGAAGTAAAACCCAGTGTTACAGCACTAAACTGATGTTTGACATCTGCCAAGCCTGCCGGATTCGCAAAAAGAGCCGTGTAGAAATCATCAGCTATTCCTACATGCAGCCCTACGCTGCCGTCTGCACGGGCAGAAGGAACAATAAAGGGGTCAGAGACAGGCGGGAAAACAGCCTCTTGCTGCGAAATCGCATTTTGTAAAGGAAGCAATGTAAAGCAAACTGAAAAGATTGCATAGTGATATTTTTTTACGCTGCTCATCAAATTCCCTGTAACATAGAAGTGTCAATCCTGCAACGGAAAGCCTCCCCAATCCGCGGTAAAATCGCTTTATCGTTTTTTGGTTTTTGTTTTTTTATTGATAGTTGCAAATAGTTGCCGCTTAAAGCGTCCCAGCCGTCTTCGGTTTCACCGCCAATGCGTATTGCATCAACTTCTTTGCCTATCCAACGTACAATATATCGTTTTTTCCCTTCGTTTGCAAGAACAGTCAATTTTTGCAGTCTAATGCCTGCAATTTTTTCCTGCACCTGATGCGGAAAATTAAATGCCGCCGTTCCCGGTCTTTTTGAAAATGGAAAGACGTGAATCCAAGAAAAATCTGCCTCTTGGCAAAGTGATAGTGTCTGTTCAAAATCGGCGTCTGTTTCGCCGGGGAAACCCGCAATAATATCGCAAGCCAAAAACGGATCGTCTTTTATTTGCCTAAGTTTTTTTACCGCTGTCATAACAGTTTCTGCATTGTAGCTGCGGTTCATACGTGCAAGAACAGGATCACTTAGCGATTGTACAGACAGATGAAAGTGAGGGCGCACACGGGGGTGTGCGGCTTCTGGATAAAAGTCTTCATCCTGCAATAAAAAATTAGGATCAAGTGATGAAAGCCGCAGAGCGATTGTTGAGGTGCCAGTCACCAAAAAATTGATAAGACCTGTTAGATTTAAGGATTCACCGGATTCAAGCCGGCTGCGGTACTGGCAAATATTAACGCCGCTTAGCACAGCCTCGCAAAAACCGCTGCCTTCTAATTTTTGCAAGCGTTCTAATATAGTTTGCGGATCAAGGCTTATGCTTTTTCCTCGTGCAAGATGTATACGGCAATATGCGCATGAATTGTCGCAGCCGTCTTGGATTTTTAAAAATGCACGTGAATGAAATGACGGACACTGAGGATCGGCAAAGGCACCGGGGTCAGCATGCGGTGCATTAAAAAATGATTCAATGCTATTCTTAATTGTCCCATTGCTTTCTGTTTGACTAATAAATTCCGGCAGAGCCAAGAGCAAATTTTTTTGTTTACCTGCAAGTACAAAAAGACGTTTTTGATTTGTACCGCAAAGGCTGCATCCTTTATCAAGCGCTTCAATTTCTGTTTTGTTTAATTGCGCATAACAACCGGTTACGATAAGCACACACTGCGGATTAGATTTTAAAATATTTCGTATAACGCGCCGTGCCTTTTGTTCTGCCTTAGATGTAACGGTACAAGTGCTTAATATAAAAAGGCACGGCAGGATGCCGTTATAAGTGCTGTTTGCACCTTGCAGGACATTCCAGCCGCTTTTAGAAAATGCCGCTGCCGCTGCCTCGCTTTCACTTTGATTAAGTTTACATCCAAGTGTTTCAAAAACAACTGTATTCATTTTGTTATAATTACTTTTGATTTTACAAGCGGCTTTCAAAATCAATACGCGGATCTATTACAGTGTACATAAGATCACTTAACAGATTCAGCAAAAGACCTATCAGTGTAAAAATATACAAAGTAGCAAAAATTACAGGATAGTCGCGCTGCATAGTAGATTCAAGACCCAAGAGTCCCAGTCCTTCCAGCGAAAATATTGTTTCGATAAGCAAGCTGCTTGTAAAAAACATGCTAATAAACGCTGCAGGAAAACCGGAAACTATAATAAGCATTGCATTACGAAAAACATGTTTTACCAAAATTGATTTTTCCGTAAGTCCTTTTGCCCGTGCGGTCATCACATACTGTTTATGAATCTCGTCCAAAAAAGAATTTTTTGTAAGCATTGTAAGGCTTGCAAACCCGCCTATCACCATTGCAATAGTAGGCAAACAGATGTGCCAAAAGTAATCGCCTATTTTCTGCAGCAATGTGAATTCTTGTGCATTTGTAGAAAACAAACCGCGTAAAGGAAATATTTTTAAAAACGATCCGCCGCAAAATAAAACTATCAACAGCACGGCAAATAAAAATGAAGGTATCGCATTACCAATTATAACAGCACTGCTTGTTGCAATATCAAAGCGGCTGCCGTTTTTTACTGCTTTGCGTATGCCAAGCGGAATAGATACTAGATATATGATAAGCGTACTCCACAATCCAAGTGATATAGAAACCGGCAAGCGTTCTATAATAAGCGACAAAACAGAACGTCCGCGGAAAAGACTATCGCCAAAATTAAATGTTGCATAATTTTTTAGCATTTCAAAATAGCGCACGCCAAGCGGCTTATCAAAACCATAACGCTTTTCGATTTCTGCTATAACTTCCGGATCCAATCCTCGTGAGCCGCGGTATTTTGAAACACTACCTACATCACCTGATGTACTGCCTGAAATCCGCTGCAATGCCGCGCCGCCTGAAATATTATCCAAGCCCTGCATAGAAGCAATCGCTTGATCAACAGGTCCGCCGGGTGCTATCTGAACAATAAAAAAGTTAATGGTGATTATTGCCCAAAGTGTAGGAATTATTAATAGCAACCTGCGCAATATGTAAGAAATCATAATTTAATATTCCTATACGTTTGAATATCTAAATGCCCAGAACAAGACTTGAACTTGCATGCTTTTAACGGCACTGGTACCTGAAACCAGCGTGTCTACCAATTCCACCATCTGGGCGTACTATAAATCTATGACAAAATAGGTAATAAATCAAGCGGAATTGTGTGCAAGACCTGCAAAATCACTCTTTGTGAATTCGCATCATTTAGAGTCATTTTTCCTTTGTTGAGGAACCACAACTGACAATGCCAGAGTAGGGCGAACAATAAAAAATAGATACGAAGTAACATCACTCTTTTCG
>BTID01000025.1:0-3922 GCA_036245275.1 Termitinemataceae bacterium | reverse complement strand
TAAAAGATGATAAAAAAAATATTCCGATGCATGATTTTTGCATTTTTTTGTTTAGTTGTTTTATCATGTGATGTTTTACGCGATATGCCGTTTGAGGTATGCGGCTGGAGCCCGGGATCCGGTGTGATTGCCGACGTGCAAAATCTTGCAGTCTCATTACAGTTTTCGCATGAGCCGGATCGCCAAAGTATTGAAAAATCGTTTGCTCTTACAGAAGATGGCGCAGCACTTAAAGGAAATTTTATATGGTATGATAAGAAAGTTATTTTTGTTCCGTTAAGTCCCTTTCTTGAATATAAAGATTATATGGTGACACTTGCAACCGAGGCGCGGACAAATGATGGACTTTCGCTTGAAAATAAATTTGAAGGCAATTTTTCAACAAGGCCGGAGGGCAATAGACCTTTGATCGTGTCGATAGATCCGCCTGACGAAAGTACGATAACTGATGTATATAAAAAAGTGCGCATTGATTTTAGTGAAAAAATAACAAAAAATTCATGCGTAAGCGACATTAGTTTTTCTCCTGCGATAACCGGATCGTGGCAAATAGAAAATGACGGGAAAACGGCAGTGTTCTTACTTAAAGAACCATTAAAAAATCCTGAAATTTATAAGGTTACCATAGCAGCTTCTTTTCAAAGTGCTGCCTCAAAAATGCTTGGAAAACAAATAGTAAGCCGCTGGACGGTTGGCACTGATACAATTGCGCCGGTCTTGGAAAATATTTGTGCGGTAGATGCAGACGGCAGGGAAAAATTTGATCTTGCCTTGTATGATCCCCAAACGATGAGTGAAGCAGATTACATCAGTGAAAATCAATTGTTTGAAGCAAACGACAATTTAAAATTAACATTTTCCGAACCAATTGATGTGCTAAAATTAAAAAATTCGCTGATGATTGAACCGGCGCTAAAATACACCGTTGCGGCACTGCCGCAATTTACAAAAACAATTACAGTTTTGTTTGCTGATAAGCCAATATGGGGAAACAGGTATGTGATAAAAGTAAACAGCGGCATTTGTGATGCTTCCGGAAATACGAGTACTGAATCATATATTTTTAGAGTGTATGCCAATGGCATTTATTCCAAACCGCCTACACTCGCCGCTTTGCGGCTGCCTCAAGATTTTGTAAATGGAGCAGTTTTATTTGAACCGGATGATATGTTTCATACTATTGACATTGTAAAAACTCTCTATCCTGCAGAAATTGAAAAAGATTTTTTTGTTGAATTGTATTTTGAAACTGCGGAGGATGCACAAATAAATTTATTCTCGCTGCGGGAATTATTTAGAATAGAAACTACTAACAATGCAATTTCGTTCTCTTCCCGCCTTGTCATTGATAGCGGTTTTTCCCAAACCGATCCGGCAGAAGGTTTTTCGTCTTTGCAGCGGATTGAAGTTAAGGGCAAAATAACTAATTCTAACAATCTCGGTTTGATAAAGTTTTATATTGCGCCTGGATTAACAGACACAAAATTAAATAAAAATACCAAAGCAATGAGTATTCAATTAAATAAATAGTTAGCAAATAAATAGGAATGTCGCTATGAAAGATTTTATAACTCTGTGTGTGCAGAGACCGATTATGATAATTATGCTTGTCGCGGCAATTTTTTTAGGCGGTATATTTTCTGCCGTAAAATTGCCCATTGATAGACTGCCAGAAATTTATTTTCCGCGCATTACGGTAGAAACTAATTATTCGGGAATGGGTGCGGAAGAAATTCGCGGTTCTGTTACGATTCCTATTGAAGATGCGCTTTCTCCATTAAAAGGTTTGGAAAAAATCCGCAGTGTTTCGCGGGATGGAACATCAATTGTGATTTTGGATTTTAGATGGGGAACTAATCCATCATCGTGCGCTGTTTTGGTGCGCGAAGCAATTGATGCGGTGTATGGCAGTTTGCCCCAGGGCGTTTCAAAACCTATCGTTGTTTCAGGCGGCAGCACCGACGAAACACACGCGATAATCGGCGTTTCATCACGTTCCGGCGATTCGTTTTTTGAACGTAATTTTTGCGAATATGAATTGCGGACACGATTGCGCCGGATAGAAAATGCAGGAAATATTATTTTAACCGGTGGTGATAAAAAAGAAATACACATTATTTTGGATATTCCAAAAGCGGCAAGCCGAGGTATTAGTCCATCTGATCTTGCAAACATTATTGCTTACGAAACAAATGAAGTGCCTGCTGGTAATGCCCGCGAAGGCAATATGGAATTGGTGGTGCTTAGCTCCGGTAAACCGCAAAGTGTTAAAGAATTATCTGAACTTGTCGTGGCATCTGCTGCGGGACCTTTGCGGTTGAAAGAAATTGCTAAAATTGAGGAAGCGGCGGCAAAAAAGAAAAGCATATTTGTTTTTAACGGAAAAACGCAAACTGTGCTGGAAGTGTTCAGACGTCCCGGTTCTGATCCTGTTGCATTGTCTGGCGATTTAAAAAATTGGTAGCCGAGACGCAGGAACAATTTAATCGCGATCTTGAAATTACCATCATCTATGACGCTGCACCTGAAATTATAAACAGTTTGATTAATTTAATTATTTCTATGCTTTCAGGCGCGGCGGCTGTTATTTTAGTGTTAGTATTTTTTATCAGGTGTATCCGCTACAGTATTCTTGCATCGTTATCAATACCCGTGTCCGCATCGGTTGCGCTTATCGCACTAAACATTTTTGGCAAATCACTTAACAGCATGAGTTTAAGCGGACTTGCACTTGGCATAGGTCTTGTGTCTGATACATCGGTTATTATACTTGATGTATTATGCCGCAAATTTTCTTCGCTAGATTGTGCTCCCGCTGCGGAACAAATCGGCGCGGAAACTGCCAATTTATCAGCATCAAGTTTTGGCGGAACGGCCACAACGGCAGTTGTATTTTTACCGATTTTATTTTTGCCGGGGCCGCTTGGCGCACTGTTTGGCGATCTTTCCATAGCAATTGTTTTTTCGGTAATTGCAGGCTGGGCATTTGCACAATTTGTTTTGCCGGTACTATACCGTTTCTTTTTTAAAAGCGGCGTCATGCCTACGATGACATTTAGACCGACTGAATATTACAAAAGTATGTTGGAAGTTTCCATGCGGAATGTAAAAAAAGTTATTGCGATAGCTGCGCTCATCAGTATAAGCGGGTTTGTTCTTTTGGTATTACGGCCTATATCATTTTCATCGTCGGATAGTCAAACAGAAATTGACATAAAAATGAATTATCCCACCGGAACAAAACTTGATTTTATCAATGCAGAAACAATGATTATTGCAGATAAATTGCATCAAAATAATTATGTTGAATATGTATTTTGCAGAGCCGGTACAGAAGATGAAGATGTCAGGCGCAGGGCATCGCAAGATTATCGATCAGAAAATGTTTTGTATCGTTGTATGTTACAAAAAGGTAAAAATCCTGATGCTGCGTTACAATCATTGCAAACCTTGCTAAATGAAATTGGCACAAGTGCTGTTGTGCAATTAGAATATCCGCAGGATAAAAGCGAACAACTCTTGGGTTTATCGTCAATGACAACGCTTGCACTAAAAAGTAACAAGTTTAATAAAAATATGGAGTATGATGCTCAGCAAATTAAAGAAAAAATACTGGCAGCATTAAATGATGATCATGGATCGGTGATGATTAGTCCGATTGAAAAACGGCCTGAGTTAAAAATAATTCCGTTTCGTGATGTGGAGGCAAGTCTTGGATTTACAACGGCAACAATTGCGGGGATAACCGGTGCGGTTACAGAAGGTGTTATGGCAAGCCGCTTGGAAATTGATGGACGTCCTTATGACATTCGCGTACTGGGAGAGAGCTATACCTCATCATATTCTAGTGAAGCAAAAATTGAAGCGATACCGATTGCGTTTGGCGCAGACAATCCGGTTTTTCTAGGGACGCTTGGTACTG
>BTID01000024.1:0-5501 GCA_036245275.1 Termitinemataceae bacterium | reverse complement strand
CTCCTCTTCGCCCTTACTCTGCGAAAAAATACGGACAACATCAAGAATTATGTATAGATCACCGGCATGTTCTACCACGCCGCTTATGAATTTTATGTTAATATCACCAAAAATAGGGTGAGGCGGCTGAATTTCTTCACTATTTATGCCTACAACCTTGTCAATTTTATCAACAATTGTCCCATAAACACGGTCCTCTATGTGTAAAATAAGTAAATTATCCAAATTATCATGAGTTTTTGATACCGGAAGATGAAAAAACAGGCGCAAATCAATAATCGGGATAATATCACCGCGTAAATTATAAACTCCGCGTACAAAAGATGCCGCATTCGGCACGAAAGTATACTTATCAGCCTTGGCAATCTCTTTTACGTTCATAATATCAACACTATAATCCTTTCCGCCAAGCGAAAAAGTTATCATCTTAAAATTGACATTGATGCTATCGGCAGCCTCTTTTTTCCCCTGTAACTCTCTATTTACTGTTTGCAGGTCTTTAACTTCCATCATTAACTCCTAGTGGCGCGTTCGCGCACTTTGCGGTTTTCTAATTCTTTGTGTAAGCCAAGTTCCAAAAGCTGACCAACATCAATGATAAGCGATACAGAGCCGTCGCCCAAAATTGAAGCGCCTGCAATGCCCGGCGAGTTGGTAAACTGATCGCGAAGCGGCTTAATAACCACATCTTCTTCTCCAATCAGGCTGTCTACCATAAAGCCCATCTTTTTTTCAGCCGTGCCCACTATAACTATGAAGTTATAATCATCGCGTGTCTGCGTTTTAATGCCGAAAAGCTGATTAAGCCGCAATAGCGAAATAACATCACTGCGGATATTGAAAACCTCGTTGCTATCGATTAGTTTTATGTCCTGCGGTTTTATGCGCAGGCTTTCTATAACGCTTGTAATCGGAATAGAGTAGATTTCCGTGCCTACACGCACCAGCAAACCCTGAATAATAGCCAAAGTAAGAGGCAGTTTGATAATGAACTTGGTTCCTTTGTTTTTTTCCGAAGTAACGGTAACTGTGCCGTTCAATTTTTCTATCTGGCGGCGTACAACATCCAATCCTACGCCGCGCCCTGAGATACTGGTAATAGTTTTTGCTGTTGAAAAACCCGGCTCAAAAATCAGGTTAAAGGCTTCAGGGTCTGTTAAAAGTTTGTTTGGATGTATCAAACCGCGCTCAATTGCCTTGGTCTTAACAGCTTCCACATCAATACCTTTGCCATCATCTGCAATTTCGATAACGATCATATTGCCTTCGTTAGCGGCTTTTAGAAGCACCATGCCTTCTTCAGGCTTGCCGGCTGCCTTGCGTTCTGCAGGAGATTCAACACCGTGATCGATAGAGTTACGCACAGAGTGCATAATTGGATCTAAGAGGTCTTCTATAACAGACTTGTCAAGCTCAGTTTCTTCACCTTCTATAACCAGATTGATTTTTTTGTTGAGAGTTTTGGAAAGATCGCGGACAAGGCGCGGGAAGCGGCTGAAAATCTGGCTAATCGGCACCATTCGTATGCGCATAACGCCTTCCTGCAACTCACCGGTAATGCGTCCCAAACTCTGCGCTGTCGCACGGAATTTGGCAACATTATTCTTTAAAGATGATTCATAAATATCAAATAATGTAAAAATATCACCGTAATCTTCGTTAATTGTTTTGCGTATGTCTTTAATCGACTTGCCTTCGTGAATCTCGTCCAAGTATTCAGGCAGCATATCAAAAAGACCTTTTACGCGCTCGCGGTAGCGGGTTTCCAGCGAATGAAAGTCAGCGGCAAGCTCATTAAACTGAAGGCTGATTTGGTTGAATGTTGCCTTTGTTATAACAGTTTCAGAAACAAGGTTTAAAAGGTCATCTATACGTTTTGAATCTACGCGTAGGATCGATCCTGCTTCTTTGCCGGCCTTTTTAGCATCGGCACTTTCCGCTGCCGATTTTGCCGCTGCTGCCGCACCAGGCGCTGTCTCCACAGAGGCTGCCTGCGCCGCTTTAGGCGCTGCCTCCACAGAAGCTGCCTTTTCGGGAGCAGGGGAGGGCGGCGGCGCAGCCTGAGCCGGTTTTGCCGCAACAGGAGCAGGCGGCGGTGCAGAGGCAGCTCCGCCTGAAAGCAGTGTTTTAATATCAACTACGCTTGCATCTAACGAAACATCCGGCAAAATAACATATTTGCGTAAAACATCAGCACTTTCATTTGAGGCAAGATAATAATCAACAACAGGAAAAAATGTATCACCGTATAGATCATCAAAATCCGGTGTTGTCCTTAAAATCGTACCTTTATTTTTTATGGCTGCAAAAACCTGAATGCCGCCTACGGTATTCATAGGGCTTGATTCATCAAACTGTACAGAAATTCTGTAAACCGGTTGCGCACCATCTACAGCTTCTATCAATTCGTTAACTTCGTTTTCACTTAATTTGACGGAAGGAGACAGAGTGCCTACCGCACCGCCTGGGGCCGGAGAAGGTTTTGGTTCAGCAGGGACGGGCGCAACAGGCGCTGAGGGTTTTGCCTTTGCAGCATTTTTTTTACTAGGTGCGCCTGCAGGCAATAAAACAGAAAGCCTGTCTTCGATAGCTTTAGTATCTTCCTGATAAATAGCACCTTCCATGCGCTTTTCCAGCATCGCCTTAATTATGTCGATAGCGGCAAGCAAGGTGTCTACAACATCCTCATTTACTGCAACTTGGTCGGAGCGGATTGCATCTAGCACATCTTCTACAAGGTGTGTAAAGTGGGCAAGTTCCATCATTTCAACAGTAGCCGCACCGCCTTTTAGGGTATGCGCCGCACGAAAAATCTCGTCTACCGCATCGCGGTTACCGGCTTCGTTTTCCAGCACCAGAATATTTTGCTCTAAGGTATCAACCTGCATCTGTGCTTCGCTAAAGAAGTCTTTTAAAAGTTCCTCATTATTGGGATCTAAATAGTCGCTCATTGTACTTATATTTTCGGCTAAAAGTGGGCATTTCGTCAATGATGTACTTATGCGATCAGAGGGGAGCTTTAATTTTTGGCGGCAACTATCTTTTTACACGTAACGTAAAAAGTGTTGATACTGATAACGATATTAGCGCAAGGATAACAAAAATATGCCAGCGTTCACCGGATTTTTCGCGTGTTACCCATGCATTGCTTATTGCATTCGGTTTGATTGTGTCAGCTAAAAGTATTGGCGACTCTTCGCGGTTGCCGTCTATGTATATGCCGCCTGTGCGGGATAGTGCTGACATTAAGGCATCGGCTTTTAGGTAGCTGATTACCGGTGCTTTTCTTTTTATACGCTGACTGCTATCCGCAGGAATACCGGCTTCCGGCACAGGCGCACCGTAGACAGAGCCTAGTCCTACAGCGGCAATTTTTATATTTTTAGCGTTAAGGCGATCTAATGCACTGTTTATAGAACCTGCAAGTGATTCGCCGTCTGTAAATAAAAGTATCTGTCTGGCAGAAGGAAAATCTTCCTGAAACGCCTGTTGCGATACATCTAAAAGTTTTTCTAAATTGGTTCCGCGTGAAGTCATCGACATAGTGCTAAGATTATCCAAGATTGCATATACTGCTTCCCTGTCATCAGTTAGAGGCACTGCAAGTACAGCTTCGCCTTTACCAATAGCAACGCCTAAGCGTATGTTCACAGATTGAGCATTATCAAATGATGAAATAATTTTTTTTGTAATCCATACGGCGCGCTCCAATCGTGATGATACATTTGTTCCATCATCTTTATTTATTGATGGAGCATCTCTAACATTCATGCTGCGTGATATATCAAAAGCAATAAGTACATCTGCTCCATGCTGTAATTGTTGAACAATTCTTGTACCCCAGCGCGGTCCGCGAAGGGCTGCGATAATAAGTATATAAAACAGGCAAAAGAAAAAACTAGAAAAAAAATAACGGATACTTAATGTTTTTTGTATTGCGGTTAACGAGGAATTTGTCCTTAACATACGGGAGTTTTTGCTTTTACGTTTTGTGCTTGCAGCACCTGAGTATAAGGGATCGGTAAGACGGCATATTACCGGAAATTTAAGTTTGTAATGAATTATTAAAAAAAATATTAATGGTATAACCGTAAAAAGTAATCCAAACATTCCACTGTGATCAAACTTCATACAATAAGTTCCTTTTATATATCATAAAAAAATATCATAAAAAAGATCCAAAAACAGTCTTGCGGAAAAATCTGCAAAAAAGCAGCATTATTAACGAAGCTGCCAGCAGCGGCTCGTGTACATTTTGCCTTTTTTCTTTATACGAGCTGCGGCTTACTGAGGCTTCTTTTTTATTAACTGTTTTGAATGCGGCACTAAAAGCATCGGCAGAAGGTGCATTTAAATATGTACCGCCGCCTTCAATAGCAAGTTTTTCTAAATTTTCGCCTGAAAAACGTGATTCAAATGTACCTGTGCGGCGCACTTTTGTAAACGGATCAACATAGTCAATAGGTATATCGCCTGATGATCCTACACCAATTATGTAAAGTGCTGCATTTTGAGATTTTAATGCTTGCGCCGCTGAATTTGGATGCACAGAACCTGCATTATTTTCGCCGTCTGTAATTAAAAGCACAGATTTTTGTGCAACGCCGGAATTACTTAAATGCAGCGCGGCAAGAGCTAAACCCATTCCTAGTGCTGTTCCATCGCCTAATTCACCTATTTGAAGACTTTCCAGTCTTTGTAAAAAAGCTCTGCGGTCTATAGTGGGCGGCACCAATAAGGCGGCATCATTGCCTACTGCGATAAGACCTATGGAATCGGCGGGACGGTTAAGCGAAAAATTACGCACAAGATTTTTAGAAATTTCAAAACGGTTAAGTCCATTCATATCAATACCAGCCATACTGGGGCTGCAATCTAAAACAAAAAAAATGTCGCTGCCTCTATCCATCCATACACCTTCGCGTGTTATAAAAAGCGGACCGGAGGCTGCCAACAGCAAAATAGCCGCCGCCGCATATTCTGTTATGCGTAATATCCTAATAAAAAGAATCCAACTTAACGATGAAGAAAATGCTTTACCTTCCGGTGCGCCCAAAGAAAGATTTAAACTAAATGCGCCGCTAAAAAAACGCCGTAGTACTAAAAAAAACAACGGTGAAAATATTGCAATAACTGCTAAAATGGGGCGTTCAAATGATATATTCATGATATATTTTCTTTTACCTTTTGCAAAACACTTTTTGCGTCTTCTATTATTTTATTTGCAGATTCTACAGTAATACCTTCGCCGCTAAAGCGTAACGAATCGCAGGTCTTAAAAAAATTACAAATATCAATTCTTAAATCATCAATGTTATCAATATGGATAGTTAAGAATTCTTCCGGCACCATCGAGATGCATGGAATATCCCAAAACAAACTAAAAAATTTCCGTATCTCAGAAGATAGTATTGTTATTGTTTGCAGACCTGTAATTTTTTCTTTTGAAAGATTCTTTTTTGTTTTTTTAATTATTCCGGAAATTGTAAATAATAAATAAT
>BTID01000023.1:0-5525 GCA_036245275.1 Termitinemataceae bacterium | reverse complement strand
TTGAATATATGCCAAATGGGGTTGGAAAATTTCCAATTCCCTCATTAGACCTTTCTAATTCGCAGGACAAAGTCACCCACGACACACTTGTTGCGCTTGTTGATAAAATGCTTGTATTAAAACAAAATGAGCATGATGAGCCTAATTCGCAGATAAAAACACTGTTGCAACGACAGATTGATGCTGTAGATACACAAATTAACGATGTAGTATATAAAATATATGAATTGACAGATGAAGAAGTAAAGATTATTAAACAGGAAGAAACCTTTTGTCGTTAAATGTTTTTTAAGATATAAGTTTCAAACCACAGTGGAACAGATGGATCAAAACGCAGGGTGTTGCCGTTTTTTTCTGCAAAACAGTTGTAAGCGGCATTTGATTTTTCAGCCGAATTATCAAAGAAAAATACTTTATCGCATAGTTTAAAAGCGTCAATCATATTTTCCATTGTTTTAAAGTAACGTGATTTTACTTTTTCTACAGGAACATTATGTCCGCCGCAGCGTACTCTATTTTGAATTCGTTGCATGCCTATCGTATGATCCGATGTCGCAATGCAATATAAATAGGTCTTAAAACCGGCTTTCTTTGCTGTTTGTATTTCTTTGATTTTTGAAGGGTGCGAAAAAACAGTTTCAAATGAAAAAGAAGAATCTGTTTGCATCATTTTGGAACGTAAAAATTCTGCTATAGCTGCTGCAAGATATGTTGTGTTTTCATCTTTTGTTTTTTTTAAACTGATGACCTTTTCTTGTATGTCAATTTGCTTGGAAAGTTGGTACGGAACTAAATTTTGAAATGGCGAAATATCCAAGAACTTGCAAAGCTCCTCTGCAGAAAATACAAAAGGATAATTTGATATGTCTAAGGAAACATTAAGATCGTTTGCGATTACATCGGCATTTATAAAATAATACTGGCGGAACGCACCTATACGCACTAAATACTCATACAAAGTTGACTTGCCTGAACCGTTTGGTCCTGCAAAGATACGCATACGTTTTATCATGGGACTCATTCTAGTTTAATTACTGTTTTTTCTACATGCACCCAAGGCGGACTTTTTCCCAGCACTTCTTTTGTGCCGTCGGCATATTCTTTTATTATTTCGTCATTATCCACATAAGTTATGGGAAGCCCCATGCGCTTTGCTTGCAGTATGGCTAACTCGCCGGCGGCAGAAAACATCCGTTGATATTCAGGAAAGTGTTCGCTTTCTTTTATCGATTCATCTTCTGGAAACATAAATCACCCGTAGATGTGAGTAAACTCGTGCAGCAATTCCAAGCATTTTTCTTTGCACTCGCCGCAGCCGGAACCGGCTTTTGTCGCCGCTTGCAGGGCTTCCCACGTGTGTGCACCGTTTTTAAATGCGTTTTCTATGTCCTTGTTGGTAATGCCTAAACAGTGACAGATTTCTTCGGACACCTCTTTTAGCATGCCCGCCCTGCCTGTTTTTGCAAGGTAGTCGTCTATAGCGGCGCGCAGGGCTTTGTCTCCAAGTACAGAGCAATGTATCTTATTATCAGGAAGACCGCCCAATTTTTTAACAAGGTCTTCCGGCTTTACATTATAGGCATCGCGTATATTCATCCCCTTGATGATTTCCGAGAGCATACTGGTCGAAGCAATAGCACTTGCACAACCGTAAGTTTTCCAGCGCACATCTTTAATGATGTCATCCTCAATTTGCAGCAGCATTAACATTTGGTCGCCGCATTTTATATTGCCTGTCTGCCCCTTGCCGTTATTGGTAAAAGTTGATTCATCTTCCAACAGCACATTCTTAGGGTCGGAAAAATGTTCCTTTACAATATCTGAATAAAGCCAATCCATATTTATCTCCTAGTTCCGGTTTCCAATATTTACACAAGTTAGTGTTGACATTGCACGCAGCCGCTTTATAATAGGCGGCACGATTTCTATAACGTAATCAATATCTTCTTTCGTAATGCCCCAACCAAGGCTAAAACGTATAGAGCCGTGTGCAAGCTCCGGCCACACACCTATCGCCATAAGCACATGAGATGGGTCCAAACTGCCGGAAGCGCAAGCCGATCCTGTTGATGCCTCTATTCCTTTTAAATCAAGCGACAGCAATATTGCCTCGCCTTCCGCACCTGGGAACGATACATTAAGTGTGTTAGGCAGCATTTCGCTTAGACTGCCGTTTATCTTTATGTTAGGCACATTTGCCAAAAGACCTTCGCGCAGACGGTCGCGCAATGCGGTATGCTCCTTGCTGTAAACCGTCAACTCTTTTAGTGCAAGCTCGGCAGCTTTGCCAAAGCCAAGTATTCCGCCGTTGTTGTAAGTGCCGGCGCGCAAGCCGTCTTCCTGGTGGCCGCCGTGAATAAGCGGGTAAAGCGGCGCGCCCTTCCTATGGTATAGTGCGCCTATTCCTTTTGGTCCGTAAATTTTATGTGCTGATATAGTTAAATAGTCCACACCAAGTACGTCAACATTTAGCGGTATTTTACCGGCAGCCTGAACACCGTCAGTATGAACCCACGCACCTTTTTCTTTTGCAAGAGAGGCAATTTGTTTTATGTCTTGTATCGTTCCGATTTCGTTATTTGCAAGCATTACGGACACCAAAAGTGTATTTTCGTTCAATGCAGCCTTGTAGGCATCCATTTTGATCCTGCCAAACTCATCAACAGGCAAAAATGTTACCTTAAATCCCAAAGATTTCAGATAATTAGATGCATTAAGCACACAGGGATGTTCAATTGTCGATGTAATCACTTCAGTTCTGCCGGATTTTAATAAAACGCCAGCTTCATCGGAGGCAATCCGGCGAAAAGTCTGAAAAATCGTGTTGTTTGACTCCGATCCGCCGGATGTAAAAGTGATATTTTCCGGTTTTGCACCTATTAAAGCAGCAACAGAACGCCTGGACTCTTCGATACGGGCACGGGCAATACGTCCGTCTTCGTGCATACTGGATGCATTGCCATAAATTTCCAAGTCTTTAATTATCTCATCTTTTACTTCTTTGCGAATCGGTGTAGTGGCATTATAATCAAGATAAACATGTCTTTGGGCTGCCATAAAAAGCCTCCGTCAAATTTGTACATGCACAGTGTACTACTTTAACTCCTACTAAACTAGTAGGCATTACGCAGGATAGTTCAGATTTTCCTTTTTACCTTGTTTTAAAAGTTCTGCATAGCGGCGGCATTCCCACTTTGCCATATTTAAATTCTGCTCGCTGTAGTTACCGCATTCAGCAGGCTTTGCACCGGGTATTTCGCCTTCAAACGACTCGATCCAAGCAAGCATTTCTTTTATAAGAGGCAAAATTTTTTCGCTTTCTTGGTCGCCTTCAAAAATAGCATAAAACCCTGTACGGCAACCCATAGGACCAAAGTAAACGGTGTGGGCTGACCATGTTTTATGAGACCGCAAAAAAGTCGCCGCCAAATGTTCTATTGTGTGAATAGCCGGCATATCCATGACAGGCTCCTTATTAGGCTGTTTAAAGCGCATGTCAAATGTTGTTATCACAGTTCCTGCAAATTTATCTTTGCGCGAAACATACAGACCCGGCAAAAGCCGTATATGGTCAACTTGAAAGCTTGCAATTTTTTCCATAATTAATACTCCTATAAAAATACTAGTCCTTACTGCATAGTCTTTGCAATAGGTTAAAAGTTAAAATGTCAAAAGTTAAAATTAAGCATGCGGATGTGCCTTGCGATATGTGTTTTTTAGACGCTGCATATCAACGTGTGTATAGCGCTGCGTGGTAGAAAGACTTGCATGACCTAGTAGTTCTTGTACTATACGAATGTCGCAGCCTCCATTTACTAGATGTGTAGCAAAACTATGCCGCAAAGAATGAGGATGAATATTTTTTTTCAAGTTTGATATGCTTGAATATTTTTTTATTATCCATGCTGCACCGGCAGTACCCAAAGGTGTACCCTTCATATTCAGAAAAATTGAATCGGTATTTGTATTTGTATTTGCATTTGCATTTGTATTGATAAGTTTTTGATTGCGTTCCGGTAAATATTCATTTAATGCTTTAACAGCCTCACTGGAAAAAAATACATAACGTGTTTTATTTCCCTTGCCTGTAACACGCGCCTGTGTCCGGTTATCTTCCAAACTATTCAATGTTAAAGAACAAAGTTCGCTTACACGTGCGCCGGAGCTATACAACATCAGTATCAATGCCTTATCACGCTTTGCCCAAAGTATGCCTGCATTATCCGGTAAGTTTGCAAAATCCGCCATCTCTTTTTCCCACAAAACAACAGGCAGCAAAAAAGGTGTTTTTAAATTTTTTAAAGCATTAGAGGGATCATCACTTCGTAAATTAAAACGTACGAGGTAACGGAAAAATCCCCGCAATGCAGATAACTCACGGTTAATACTAACAGATGTCAAAGATTCGTAAGTTTGATCAGCAATAAACATTTGCAGGTCTTCACTTTCTGCAGCCTCCGGTATTATGCCATGATTTTTGCAGTATACGGCAAAGTTCTGTAAATCATTTTGATACGCAAGAATAGTTTTCTCCGATAAATGCCGCACTGAATGTATATATTCCAAATATTTGTTTATCATATATTATTATCGGCGGGTCGTTGACGTTGCAATAAAAAACAGCTATTCTGTACGAATTATTATGAGTGAAAACCAAAATGATTCTGTTGATGATTCTATTGATAATTCTATCGATGTCCGCAGTGTAACTGATTTATCAATGCTTGAAAAATTTGCTCATAGCTATAAAACGGTTCCTATTATTGAGCAGATATCTTTTGCTCGTGAAAATTCAGTGTACAAAAAATCACCAATTGATGTTTTCAAAATATGCAAAAACATTAGTAAGCATTGTTTTATTTTGGAAAGTTTAGAGGATAAGAAACAATGGGGCAGATGGACATTTTTAGGTTTTAATCCGGCACTAGAGGTGTCTTGTACCAACGGCAATCTTTCTGTAAAAAATGGGACAACAATTAACATTACTACAGATGATCCTGCACAATATCTAAAAAATATTTTGGATGATAACAAGAGTCCGCCGCACAGTGTTTTAAGTGCACAGGAATTACCGCCGTTTACCGGAGGGTTAGTCGGATACTTTTCATTTGAGTTTATTAAGTATAGTGAAACAACTTTGAAGGCTGCATTTAATGAACAGAATGATGCTAATAATGTTGATAACGTATGGAAAGATTTTGATCTTATGCTTTTTAATAAATTGCTATGCTGGGATCATTTAAAGCAGCAGTTGAATATCATCATCAATATAAAAACAGATGCGTTAAAAGAAAATTATAACAAAGCTCTTGGCGAAATAGAAATTATCAAACGTACGATTGCAGAAGGCACACAAGCTGATATTCCGCATTTAAAAATTATCTCAGATTATGATGAACTTTTTGATAGGGATGCATATTGTGCAATGGTGGAAAAGGCTAAGCATTACATAAAAGAAGGTGATATATTTCAGGTGGTGCTTGCTAACCAGTTGCGCGCAAAAATAGAAGGCAGTATTTTTGATA
>BTID01000022.1:0-6144 GCA_036245275.1 Termitinemataceae bacterium | reverse complement strand
ACAATGTAAAAATTGAAAATGTTTTTGCAGGTAACGGCAGTGACGAGGTGTTAGCATTTGCGTTTGCAGCATTCTTTGAATCAACAACTACACAAGGGGCACTGCCTGTACTCTTCCCTGATATTACATACAGTTTTTATCCGGTATGGGCGAATTTGTTTAGTGTGCCGCACAAAGAAATTCCGCTTGATGCAGCATGGACAATCAATGTTGATGATTACAAAATACCATGCGGCGGAATTGTTTTTCCAAATCCTAATGCGCCTACAGGAATTGCAATTTCTACAAAAAAAATTACAACACTTGCTGCAATAATAAAAGACAAAGTTCTTGTTGTTGACGAGGCGTACAGCGGTTTTGGTTCAGAATCTGTTGTGCCGTATATAAAAGAAAATCCTAATCTTTTAGTTGTACAAACATTATCAAAAAATTCTTCGTTGGCAGGATTGCGGCTTGGCTATGCAATAGGCAGTACGGAATTGATCGAAGGTCTGTGCCGAGTGCGCGATTCGTTTAACTCCTACACAGTTGATCTTATAGCACAAACTGCGGCAACAGCAGCACTGCGCTCGCTCGAATATTATAAAAACATCAACAAAAAAATAATAGAAACAAGAACACGTTTAATAAATGCACTTACTGCTATGGGGTGGACAGTGTTGCCGTCGTGCTCAAATTTTGTTTTTGTTAAACCAAATAATATTTCAGGTGAATTACTTTTTAATAAACTAAAAAATAATAATATTTTAGTGCGGCATTTTAACAAAGAAAAAATAAAAGATTTTGTGCGTGTCAGCATTGGAACAGACAGCGATATTGATAATTTGCTGAAAGTTTGCAAGGAAGTATAGTATGATAAAATCAGGACCTGTAGAAAATCACAGGGGACGGGAAGATGGTGTAAGTGTTTATCCGGTGTTCTCGCGCAGATCGCAGGGCTTATCAATAGGGATAAATTTATTTTTACAAAAAAAAGTTTGCAATTTTGATTGTCCATACTGTGAAGTTTTTGCAGATAACATAGAAGCAAAGAACGCAAACAATACTACAGAATTTTGCACAGATAAAATGAAGCAAGCGTTAAAAGACACCATAGACAGGATAGCGAACGATAACATTGCGGTAAAAGATATTTGTTTTTCCGGCAACGGCGAACCGACAATTTCTGCAGACTTTCCTTGCGCATTTGCAGCGGCAATAGAAATACGCGATGCTCTTGTACCCAATGCAGAACTTGTCGTAATATCAAACGGTACAGGACTTTTAAAAAAAGAAACATTTACATTATTGCAAAATACAATCCGCAATAATAAGAATATCAAATTTTGGTTAAAGTTTGACGCAGGAAGCGAAGACTGGTACAAAAAAATTAACGGATCTAAAATTGCGTATAACGATCTTGTTAATGCAATAAAAGAGTTTTCAAAACAGTCAGCATTTATAATACAAACTATGCACTGCACATTTAACAACGAATCCCCAAGCGAAAAAGAATTAAATCTGTGGGCAAAGACTATTTGCGAAATTGCAGCTAACAAGAATTTATTAGGTGTGCAAATTTACGGAAAGGCACGTCCTGCACCAAACGACCCTGTTTGCGCTTCTCTAAGTGCAGAATCGCTGGAACACCGTGCGGATGTTCTGCGCGCTGCATTTAATGCAGGCGGGGGTAGTCTAAATGTTCCTGTTGCTATATATTTATAACGCCAGATATTACAGAAGGAAAATGTCAATTGAAAAATAAAATTTTTGCACTTTTATGCTTCTGCTGTACTTTTTTTGCCTATGCGCAAGAAACAGAAAACACTCCTGCCGATATTGATATGCAGGAGGGCTCTGCGCAAATTTCAAAACCGCGCGTTTTTAAAGCTAATTTTAAAACCGGTATAATCATTGATTTTAAAAAATACAGCGACAGGCGCACTTTAAATGACGAAAATATAGGCGAGTATTTTAATGATTCACCGCACCATATATCTTTGTTGATAGAACCGCATTTTGAATATAAAAACTTTTTTATAGAAGACAAAACATCGTTAGGATCTGAGTATTTTACAAAAGCGGTTTTAGGCTA
This sequence comes from Termitinemataceae bacterium, assembly GCA_036245275.1. Classification (GTDB taxonomy): domain Bacteria; phylum Spirochaetota; class Spirochaetia; order Treponematales; family Breznakiellaceae; genus BTID01. Next base: position 4,070 of record BTID01000022.1, on the reverse strand, counting down.
TATAGTCCATTTACGCTATTTTGATTTTTCTCTGGGTGCAGGTATTTTTTACGATCCATCAACTAGCACTACCTCAACTAGCACTGCACAAACGTCTGACGAAGAAAATAATTTAGACGATACCAGATCGTATCACCAAACTATTAAAGCACCAAGTGTAAATATCAATTTCCAAAAAGATTGGAAGAACGGTGCAACAGCAATTTTAAAAGCCGCTTACTATCCGTACATGTTTATAGATATAATGCACACATTGCCTGCAGAAAAATATTACATTAAAGCAAATGCAATGGGATTTAATGTAGAAGCCGGCGGAATATACCATTTTAAAAATACAAGTACAGGAATTTATGCCGGTATTGATTACACATACTATTACGCAAAAAATGCTGAAATTGCAGCAAATAATTTAGACAATTTTTTATGGATGGAAGGTGCTCAAGCAGAATTAAAAAGCCATAATATATCAATCAATTTAGGAGTTAGTTATGAATTCTAAAAAAATATTTTTTTATCTGTATTGCGCAAGCCTTACTATTTTTTTATTCACCTGTTCAGTTGATGCACCAAAAGTCAACGGCAGCTATAACCCTATTGATTTTTCCGCTTACGAAATATCATACAAAGATTTAAAAACAAAACCATATATGGGCGGAAGCGCATTATATCTTGCAGATGACAATCATCAGGCAGGTCATCTGCAAGATGGAAAAATTATTGCAATGCGTGTAGGCACAGTTTCCTCTGTCGGCAATGATTCCTTTAAACATATTGATGATGAAAATACATGTTATGGCTACATAAAAGTTACAAGCGTATCACAGGCTTATATAAACATTAAATGGATGCGTTACGGCGGCGGCGGCAAATGGACGCTGCCTGCTGCCGAATTCAGTATACCAGACGGCGGCAGCATTGATATTACAGGAGACGGTGTTCCTGACATAAGTTATGATAAGCCGGATTTTCCGCGTCCCGGTATGTACAATGTGGTAAACGGAAATGTGCAGCACAGTGCGCGCTATCTAAAATTTTTATCATCAAAGAGCGCACGATCTTCTGTTATGTTTTCTGTGATGCCTGAACAATACGATAACAAATATCCAAACGGGCTTATTGGTATAAATGATACAGGATCATTTATTACATACTCATATCAATATGAGCATAATGCAGCAAGAGGAAGCAGCGGAGTTTTTTTAAAATATAATGAATCCAATATTCAAGATGATAATAATAAATTAAAAAACACACCTCATCCTAATATTAGTTCAGCGCAAAATATACTCGGTTTAAAAAAAGGTGATTACGTTATAGAAGCAAAAAATGATGGGGGAACGGAAATTCCTGTTATGGGATATGTTTATCAAGGTTTCCATTCAACAGAGCGTAGTGTGGGATCTGGTTCTTTAAACAAAACTAAAACACGCGCAATGCACACAAAAGTTGTTGGTACAACTATCCTAGCTGATGACAGCCCCGATAAAATTCCTGATGCACAAATATATGAAGATGCAAAATTCACTACCGATGATTACAACAATGATTTTGATATAATGAATAAATCATTTGTACTTATGCAGAACTGGATTTATGGTGATGTACCTGAACCTGCTTGGTGGAATTATGACGACAATAATTATTTTGAAAATTATGTATCCACTCATTACTATTTACCGCCATGGAAAGAGGTCTATGATAATGACAGGGCTGGTGCATGGGGTGCTTTCGGCGATACAGAGGATCAAGGATACAAAAATAAAATAATTGAATATTATAACGACTTACTAACCAACGGCGCTTTTATTGAAAACATGGTAATAGCTAAGGGGGCAGCGGCAGAGGAGCCTGAAGCTTGGGCTGCGCTAAAAACTTACTTACCTGAAATACAACAATCAATAGTTTACGGTAAAAAAGGTGAGGTTGCCGCATTAGTACGGTCTGCTATGCAGCTTATTAAAAAAGAGGGATATTTTCCGCCGCTGCATTTAAATCCGGATGAAGTTACACAGGCACTGCCTCAGCATTATCTGAATGTTACCGACAACTACGACTACTACACAGACCCCAACTTCAATGGTAACTCAGCAGGCTACAACGACTACATTACAAAGCGTGACGCCGCGCAAAATGATTACAACACATACATGAAAAACATTCACACCTTCGATATCGAATCAATTTTTACAGGTATTAAAGAAATGTCAGATAATAAAATTGTCCCAGCTTCGGGCAATACATCTTCGGTTAGTTTAGGGCTTACAGGGTCTGCAAGTTGCTGCTGGGGAAACATAGATTTGCAAATTGGTGCAGGGCTTTTCATGGTTCTGGAAGCTGATATGTCGACTGATAGTGTTTTTAGTCTCGATCAAAATTCTAAGGCAAATCTTACAAAAGGTGTAACTGCTCACGAAACATTCGGACCTGTTGTGCTTGATATTACAGTTGGTCAAATTGATGTTGATATGGATCTGGAGTTCAAAATTACGCAAGTGCCTGCCGTTGCCGGGAATCACTTTGCAGGTTACGCAGGATTTTGGGGCGGTAAGGCACAAGTTGGACTTAATTACGGCGTTGGTTTTAAGTGGGGATTTATTCCAGAGAGTATTACTTTTAATCCTTATGCAAACGCAAAAAAATGGAATGAAACAACATCTTATGTCGGTCCAAAAAAACCTGCAACAGAAGATGATGTTTTTGGTGCTGAATTTAAGTTTACGCCGTCAATTGCCTTTACAAATAAGGTAAGTCTTTGGTCGTGTCCTTATGCAGAGATTGTAACAACACTGGGTTTACCAATTACTATGAATGCGCAACTTGTTAAGCCGTATTTTAAACTAAACGGTGATCTAACACTCAGTATAGATGCCGACGAAGGTCTTGAGATCGATATTTTGATCTGGCATAAAAAATGGGATTTAGAAAAGCAGAATATTTATAAAGATACGATCCATTTATTTGATATAACGTATTAGCAATAGCAATTGGCAGTGAACAGCATAATTCATGCCATTTGCATTTTGGGTATGAACAAGCGTGTCATATCAACACCTTCCAGTTCAAGCAGCTTTATCTTTTTGTTTATCCCGCCGGCATAGCCTGTCAAGCTGCCGTTTGTTCCAACAACCCGATGGCATGGAATTATGATTGATATAGGATTGTGACCTACAGCCCCGCCCACAGCCTGACTAGACATAACAGGCTTGTTCATTTTTGCAGCAATTTTTTTGGAAATATCACCGTAGCTAATTACTTTGCCGTATGGAATTCGGCATAAAATTTCCCATACATTTTGACGAAACGTTCCGCCAACGGGAGCTAAAGGCAATTCTGAAATTTCAGGTTTATCACCTGCAAAGTATCTGTCCAACCATTTTTTAACAGCATTAAATAAAAATATATTCTCTGCAATGATTTCTTTGCTCATCGTGCCGCCGTGATACTTTTGTCCTTCAATCCACAAACCGGTAAGATTATCTCCGTCAGATGCCAACGTAATTATCCCCACAGGCGATGGGTAAGTTGTTGAATAATACATAGTAGTCTCCATTATAATTTCCAATTCATTATTGTATTATTATATCATGCTTCAAGCAGCTATGGCGCACCCCCCGTGGCACTCTCGTAGGTGCGCTTCGCGCACAGCGTGCTAAATTTGGGCGGGGGGTCGGGCTATCCGCTTTATCTTTTTGGCTTGTGCCAAAAAGTATACCGCTTCTATCCCTTGCGCGCCCGGTGTGTGTTACCCTATACAATGATGGCAAAAAAAAGACTCCCGAAGGAGCCTACTATATAAAACAGATGACCCATTACTCATCTGGAACAAGGTCAGATTGGCGAACCAACTGCCTTACAAAGTAGGTGTGGGCTACCATTAAAGCCTACCATTTACAGACAGTAGGTGTCAATCATTCGCAATCAGATTGCAGTAGTAATATATTCCACAGGAACATAATCTACAAGCCATACTTTATTTTCCGACAAATAAAACTTGAATGCGTTTTTGTGCATTGCTTTTGCATCGATAATTAGCACAACAGGTTTACCGTGCCGCTCTCCGACACTTGTTG
>BTID01000021.1:0-6318 GCA_036245275.1 Termitinemataceae bacterium | reverse complement strand
GTTCTTGGATGTACGGGTTTTGCAATAATTGATCTGGGAGTAATGGTTGCCGCAGAAAAAATTGTAGAAACCGCCGCACAGGAAAATGCCGATGCAATAGGCCTTTCAGGTCTAGTTACGCCCTCCCTTGACGAAATGGTAAATATTGCAAAACTTATGCAGCAGAAAAATTTGAGCATACCGCTTTTGATAGGCGGTGCGGCGGCAAGCCTTACATATACTGCTTTAAAAATAGCTCCCGAGTATGATGGTGATGTTGTCTATATATCAGATGCAGGGCGCGCAGGATCTGCGGTGCGTTCACTATTTTCAGAAACAAAACGCGCTGAATTTGTTGCAGACCTAAAAAATGATTACAAAAAAGCTTTAGAAAAATATAATAATGCACAAACTGGTATGCAAAAAATCACCTTGCAAGAAGCATATCAAAACCGTTTGCTTATCGATTGGACAGATCCTGCGCAGCATGCAACGCAGCCCAAAAAAACATCTTTTATTTTGGCAAATGATTATCCGCTTGAAAATATCGTTCAATATTTTAACTGGAAAGTGTTTTTATCAAAATGGTTTAAAGCAACCGGCAAAAGCGAAGAAAAGAACGAAGAAAAAAAACGTCTGCAAGATGATGCACAAAAAATGTTGGACATCATTATTGAACAAAAAATAATTAAGCTGCGCGGGGCTGTACAAATTTTTCCTGTAAAAAAAGATATTAACAATAAAGATATAATTCTGATTAACGGATACTCACAACATGCAAAATTATCATTTCTGCGGAATTTGGAAAAAAAGGATCAACCAAATTTGTGTCTAAGTGATTTCTTGGCAGACGAAGACTACCTTGGTTTTTTTGTACTAAGCGCAGGTTTTGGTTTAGAATCATTTAAGGCAGATCTGCAAAAAAAACACGACAACTATAATGAGATAATCGTAAGCCTTTTGGCAGACAGCCTTGCCGAAGCATTCAGCGAAGAACTACACAAACTTGTCCGGAAAAAATGGTGGGGATATGATCAAAAAAATGAAAAATACAGCGGCATACGTCCTGCATTCGGTTATCCATGCTGCCCCAATCACAACGACAAACGGATTGTGTTTGATTTATTGCATGCAGAAAAGGCATGCGGCTTAAAACTAACGGAAACCGCTATGATTATGCCGGTTTCTTCAATATGCGGAATGTATTTTGCAAACCCCTGCGCACGGTATTTTTCTGCAATTTGAATTGAAATCCATTTTGAATCGAAATCCAAAACTCATTTTAATAAATATGTTAATCTTGTTGTGATAAATGCCGTTTTATTTTTTGATGACACATCGAAAGTTCCCCCTGAGCTGTACCCATCTGCCGATGAATTTTCGGGAGTTATCTGAAATACTCCAAGATTTGCGGTTTGTAATTTTGAAATATGTCCGCCTGACTTTTTTGCTATTGTTTCAGCGCGTATCCGTGTGTTTTCTGATGACTCTGCGATTAAATCTAATTTTAATTCATCTAACTTTGTGTAATAATATTCCGGCCGGTTAGAAAAAAACTCCACGCCAAAATCAATTAATTCTGTTATGTCTCTGGAAATTTGCTCAATTTTATCGACTTCTGAAGACTTTATAGTTACATTTTGTGTAAGCGAATATCCTGTAAATGTAGTTTTTGTTATTCTGCCTTGTTCGTTATATTCATAATTATAATTTTCATCTATTGAAATTGACGAAAAAATTATTTGCTGCTCATCAACACCATTCTTTGTTAGATATTCTTTAACTGCAACTGTGTCTCTTTTTAGTTTTTCGTAAGCCTCTTTTGTAGTATTTGCTTTTTTGGAAAAAGAACCTCCCCACACAATAAGATCGGAAACAAATGATTTGGTTGCCGATCCTGTTACTGCAATATAATTATTTTGTGCTGTCTTTAATGAAATTAAATTAAAAGAAAATATACATACGCATATTACAACAGTAAGCCCAATAATAACTGTATTTATATAATTTTTCATAACTTAAACTCCTAAAGTCATGCTACTCTGATACTCAATAATTGTAAACGAATATTACACGAATATTACAGCAAGATGGATGCCGTCAAAAACCGGATGCGAAGCACCGCACACGAATGCGCGGCATGCTTCTTTTTAACAATGTTTTTACCTTCCAGTATAAACAATTCTTGTTGCAAAAAATAAAAACGATTTGAACTCAATAAAAAGAATTTCCGTCATTCCTTCCTTTTTCATTCGTTGCACCAACTTTTCTGATCCAAGCCATCTAATCGATTTAAAGGATTTTGTCGCAGATTCTAATTTATCTAGACTAACAGGCGTTTGATTTGCCTGAAAAGGCATTGACGTGCAACTCGTCAACGCGCCGCCAACAAATGACAACACCAATGCTGCCAATCCAATTCGGAGCATTTTGCTCCACTTTTTTGCAATTTTCATAAATTGCCTCCAAAAAAAATATATATTTGCAAGTCCTAAACCTGCATATTTTAATTATAAAAATAGAAAATAAAAAAAATCAAGAATGTGCGATTCAAACATTCCGGGACAAACATTCCATGACCTCTTGCCTAATTTTCAAATTTTTAGTAACTTGTATATATACTCGCAGCGGATTTACGCTTGTAGCGAGTCATTATAAAATCATTATAAAGCAGGAGAAAGAAATGTCAAAACAATTGTTATTCAATGAAGAAGCGCGCAGAAAGTTGCTCTCAGGTGTAGAACAGATTTCGCGTGCGGTAAAGGTTACCCTTGGACCTAAGGGACGCAATGTTCTCTTGGACAAAAAATTTGGTGCTCCAACAGTAACAAAAGACGGTGTTTCCGTAGCAAAAGAGGTAGAGTTGCTTGACCCATTTGAAAACATGGGTGCGCAGCTTCTAAAAGAGGTCGCGACAAAGACCAATGATGTGGCAGGAGACGGCACCACAACGGCTACGGTTTTGGCTTATGCGCTTGTTAAAAAGGGCTTGGAGTCTGTAGCGGCAGGAATGACCCCTATAGAGCTTAAACGAGGCATCAACAAAGCAGTTACAATCGCTGTAGAAGAGATCAAAAAGAACGCTACTTCAATCAAAAACAAGGAAGAAATTTCTAACGTAGCATCAATTTCTGCAAATAACGATCAAATTATTGGTAATACTATTGCAGATGCAATGGATAAAGTCGGCAAAGACGGCGTTATCACAGTAGAAGAATCCAAAACAATGGATACCACGATTGATTTTGTAGAAGGTATGCAGTTTGACCGCGGCTATATTTCCGCTTATTTTGTTACAGACCGCGATGCAATGACATGCTCATTCGAGGATGCCTATATTCTTATCCACGATAAAAAGATTTCTGCCATGAAGGATATGCTGCCGCTCTTGGAAAAAGTCGTTCAGAGTGGAAAACCGCTTATCATCATTGCAGAAGATGTTGACGGCGAGGCGCTTTCCACCCTCATTTTAAACAATATGCGCGGCGTTATTCACACGGTAGCTGTAAAAGCACCAGGTTTTGGCGACAGGCGCAAGGCTATGTTGGAAGATATAGCAATTCTTACCGGCGGGCAGGTTATTACTGAGGAATTAGGTCTAAAACTGGAAAATACCGATATTCCTATGCTTGGCAGAGCTAAACAAATCAAGATAGACAAAGATAATACTACAATTATTAGCGGTGCAGGCAACGAAAAGGATATTAAAGAGCGTGTTTCCCAAATCCGCAAACAGATCGAGGAAACTACCAGCGATTATGACCGCGAAAAACTTCAAGAAAGGCTTGCAAAACTTGCAGGCGGTGTTGCCGTTATAAATGTAGGCGCAGCTACAGAAGTTGAGCTAAAAGAAAAGAAGCACCGTGTAGAAGATGCTCTTTCTGCAACACGTGCAGCTATCGAAGAAGGCATTGTTCCAGGCGGCGGTCTTGCTCTAATTCAGGCTATTACTGTATTGGAAAAAGCTGATCTTAGCAAATATTCACGCGATGAAGGCGTAGGTTTTGCAATTGTAAAACGTGCTTTAGAAGAACCAATGCGTCAAATTGCAGAAAATGCCGGTCTTGATGCCGGTCTTATTGCCGATAAGGCAAAGCACGAAAAAGCCGGTATCGGTTTTGATGCTTCTAAAGAAGAATGGGTTGATATGGTTAAAGCAGGCATAATTGACCCTGCAAAGGTAACACGTAGCGCATTACAGCATGCCGCATCTATAGCGGGTCTATTGCTTACAACCGAGTGTGCAGTTACAGACATTCCCGAAAAAGAAAAAGCCCCTCCAATGGGTGCTGACGGCGGAATGGGCGGCATGGGCGGTATGTACTAATATACGTATATGTACTAACAAAAAAAGCACTCTGCTTAGGCAGGGTGCTTTTTTTTTGTGTGTGCAGTTAATATAGGCGATACTGGGATTGAACCAGTGACTTCTACCGTGTGAAGGTAACACTCTCCCGCTGAGTTAATCGCCCGCTATCTACACATTGTTGCGCGGCAAGCTATTTCTCGCTAGGTTTCTGCAACCAGCTCATCATTGATCGGAGTTCTTTTCCCACTCTTTCAATTGGATGATCCGCCTCAATGGCACGCATACGGTTAAAGTTCGGTCTGTTTACCTGATTTTCCAAAATCCATTCACGGGCAAACTTGCCGGTTTGAATATCTTTTAAAATTGCGCGCATTGCATTTTTTGTGTCGGCAGTAACAACTTTTGGACCGGCTGTGTAATCGCCGTATTCGGCTGTATCGGAAATTGAATAGCGCATAAACTGTAAGCCGCCGCGGTTTACAAGGTCGATAATCAGCTTCATTTCGTGCATAACTTCAAAATAAGCACTTTCAGGCTGGTATCCTGCTTCTGTAAGCACTTCAAAACCGCACTTCATAAGGGCAGAAACACCGCCGCAAAGAACAGCCTGCTCGCCGAACAGGTCGGTTTCTGTTTCCTCTTTAAATGTTGTTTCCAAAACACCGGCTCTAGCGCCTCCAATAGCATTTGCATAGGCAAGACCCAGCCGTTTTGCATCACCTGTAGCATCTTGATAAACTGCGATAAGACAAGGCACTCCTGCACCCGCTTGATACTGCTCGCGCACCGTGTGTCCCGGTCCCTTTGGGGCAATCATCACAACATTGATGTCGCTAGGTGGAATAATCTGCCCAAAGTGAATGTTAAAACCATGTGCAAAAGCAAGCGTTTTACCTGCTTTTAATGCAGGTTTAATTGATTCTGTGTATAACTTTGCCTGCTTTTCGTCATTTATAAGAATCATAATAAAGTCGGCAACTTTTGCCGCATCTGCAGCAGTCATAACTTTTAAGCCAGACTCTTCGGCCTTTTTCCATGATTTAGAACCTTCGTACAGTCCCACAACCACATTCATGCCGGATTCCTTTGCGTTAAGTGCGTGAGCATGCCCCTGCGAGCCATAGCCGATAACCGCAATTGTTTTGCCTTTAAGCGCACCTAAATCGCAGTCCTTTTCATAATACATAATAGCCATAACGGCCTCCTTTTTTTCTGGTTTGATTCATTTTACTACAAACAGCGGCGGCAATTCTAGTGCAGATATTTAAATTTAAGGGATGAATTGATGTTCTACAAGTATGCGTAACCGGCAGCAATAAAAATACCCAGAAAACAGCCTACCAAAACTTCCAAAACAGTATGTCCCTGCACTTCTTTTACAGGAGTGTAATCCACAGAAAATTTATCAAAAAGTTTTCGCCCCAAACTATTCAATGATTTTGCCTGCATGCCTGAGGAATGACGCACCCCAACGGCATCCCGCAAAACAAGCAGTGCAAAAAACAATGTAACAATAAATAAATTTGAACTCATCCCTTCGCGTATACCTATTGATGTTGTAAGCGAAGAAACCAAAGATGCGTGCGAAGATGGCATACCGCCTGTCTTCCAAAAAAATGTATGCAATAAATCGCGCATAGTTTTTCTTGATTTTGATGCAATTGCGATTGCTACTTTAATCACTTGCGCAAAAACAAAACTTGAAATAACAGATAGAACAATAGGATTTTCAAAAAAAAATTCAAGCTTCAAAAAATTTGACATACTTTTTATACGATATAGTTACAAGCTTTTTTTTGTCAACGCAGCTAGACGATCAATAAGGCAAATTTAACACGGAGGTACGGGAGGTACACAGAGGGAATTCGGAGGAAGAACAAAAAATTAAATTCTTCTTCCTCGTCTTCTCCTCTGTGTTCCTCTGTGAACTCTGTGTTAAAATTCTTTAAATGTGCCATTAAAAATTGTTGCACCCCTTGCCTTTTCCCGCAGCATATAGTATATTAGAATTGTGCCGTTAGGCATAAATC
>BTID01000020.1:0-6657 GCA_036245275.1 Termitinemataceae bacterium | reverse complement strand
TCATTTCCATGCCGACTATCCGGTGCTTTTGCCCCGTATTTCCCAATTTGGCTCGTAAGCCTATTAAATATGTCCCCATCCATACTTCTATTCTATCATATTTTTTTTAAACTTTGAATTGCTGGGGTTTAATTCGATCACTTGCAAACATAGCCCCGCAAATGGTATCATTTATTAAGGAGGTGCAGTGTAACAAATATGATCGGAATAAAAGTTGCAAATGGTGAATTTTACCCAATCCTAGAAGAAAATACGGCGGCTTCAAAACGCTTGGTTCTTACTACCGCGCATGATGCTCAAAAAAGCGTTCAAATCGACTTATTTTCCAGCGCGGAAAAATCAATGGAAAGTGCCCGTTACATAGGCACCCTTATTGTTGATAACCTGCAAGAAAAAAAACAGGGCGATCCTTCCATTGATCTTGTAATTACAAGCAATGCAGACGGCGAAATATCGGCAGAGGCATTTGATGTCGACAGGAAAAATAAAGATGAACGTTATAATCTTTCTGTTTCTTTATCAACATTGGATAGCAAGATAGGCGAATACAATCTAAACGATTTAGGTGATGATTTTGACGTTGTAGAAGACGGCTCAAACAAAGTAATTTCCACTATGGCAGACAGCGGAAAATCAAAAAAGATTTCATCATCACTTATCATTGTTACATCAGCACTTTTATTCTGTGCAATTTTGCTTATCCTTTGGTTCTTTGTTTTTAAACAAAAAATAGGCGAAAAGAATTTGCGCTTGCTGCCGCAGCCTACAACTCAAATTGTACCGCAGGACGAAGGCAATATGGAAATGATGGAGCATGACAATTCGGAGGCAATGAATAGTAACGATGCAATGGATAGTAACTATATAGAGTTGACTACAAAAGATGCCGCAAAAGAATCAGAGTCTTCAGAAATAGATATTTTGATAGCTAAAGCCGATGCCGAATCTAAAGAAAAAAAAATTGTTGATAAAGGCAATGCGCCTGTAACTTCAAATGAAACAAAAGATAAGGCCCCTGTTACATGGACAAGTCCGGTTTATCCTGTACCCGGTAGCGGGACATCGTATAAAATGCGCTGGGGGGATACACTATGGGATGTTTCCCGTGTCTACTATCACGACCCTTGGTATTATAAATATTTAGCACGTTATAACCGTATTGCAAACCCGAATAATGTAAGGGCAGGGCGCACTATTCAGATTCCTCCGCAACCAAGATAAAACGCTGCAATAATAGTATGACACTATCAAAACATGTTTTGTTTTTAAAAACAGGAATAATTTTAACTGCCGTTGTAGTCTCGGCTTTTACTTTTATATCATGGCGTATTCTGCCTTTTTATCCTGAATTGTGCGAAAAAGCGGCATTTAAAAGCAGTGTTTTTTTTCTGTCATTTAAGACATACCCATATATTTCATATATTACTGCACTGCTATCTCTTGTATACACACTTGTTTTTCAAGTTATGATTTTGTATTTTTTTGAAAAGACACAATCAGTCGAAGTGCGTTTTTTAAACGCTTTTGTTTTTTCGCTTGCATTTGAATCTGCACGTATGGTACTGCCTATTATGCAGTTGATGACTCTGCCATTATTTTATTTTGCAATCGCAGGAAGAGTTTTACTTTTCGGCAGATTTTTTGGAGCGTTTTCTATATTTGCTGCCAGCCTTTGCGTAGGCGGTTTTAAAAATAAAAAAGAAGAGCAGATTTTTTTAACAATAGCTATCGTAGCACTTTTGTTTTCTTTACAAATACCTATTGATGTTTTATCGTGGAGTACAAGTTTAGTGCCGCGCAGCGGATTTCATGTTATGCTTGATGTTATAGAATTTTGTATTGTTATAATTTCTTTTGTAAATTTTTTTATGGGATCAATAACAAGAAAAACACGCGAATATTTTTATGCCGGTTGCGGCATTTTTACAGCATATATGGGGAGTAAATTATTGGTTTCGGCAGATTTAATAATTCCTGCAATTTTTGGTTTTTTATTATTATGCGCCGGCACTTGGTTTTCCGGCATACAGTTTAGGCGGATGTACTTATGGCAGTAAATGAAAATGAAGGAAAATGGACTATTCTTCCGGGATCTCCTATGCCTTACGGGGCAACGGTAATGCAAAGCGGAATTAACTTTTCCGTTTTTTCGCGTAATGCAACAGCTATGACATTGGTTATTTTTCAAGAGGAGAGCGGAGAATGTCCAATCACTCAAATACGTTTGGATAAACCGATAAACCGCACCGGTGATGTGTGGCATTGTTTTGTACAAGGGCTAAGCTCTCCTGCATTCTATGTGTACCGTGCCGAAGGTCCTTTTGATCCGGCAAGAGGGCTGCGTTTTAATTCTAATTTAGCTTTATTTGATCCATACGCAAAAGCCTTAACATCTGTTGAAAATTGGGATTTTGGTAATGCAATTGCATACCTACAGGATTCTGTTGACGGCGATCTTTCGTTTAACACAAAATGTAACATTTTTGAATCGCCGCGCTGTATCGCAGTCAGTAGCGAGTTTGACTGGCAGGGAGATAAACCATTAAACTATCCTTTGCGTCATTCTGTTATTTACGAAATACATGTGCGCGGTTTTACGATTGATAAAGAATCCTCCGGTGTTGAACATCCTGGAACATATAGAGGCGTTATAGAAAAAATTCCATACTTAAAAGATTTAGGAATTACAAGTTTGGAACTTTTACCAATTCATGAATTTAACGAAAATGAATTATTCAGGATCAATCCGCGCACAGGCGCTAAACTAAAAAATTATTGGGGTTATTCAACAGTTTCTTTTTTTGCACCGGCATCTTTATATGCTTCTAATAGAACAGCAGGTGCACAGGTAAACGAATTTAAAGAGATGGTGCGCGAGCTGCACAAAGCCGGCATAGAAGTTATACTTGATGTTGTTTTTAATCACACGGCAGAAGGCAACGAATACGGACCTACAATTTCTTTTCGCGGTTTAGACAATTCTATTTATTATATTTTAAATGAAAATAAACGCTACTATCAAAACTATTCAGGTTGCGGTAACACGGTAAACTGTAACAATCCGGTTATACAAGGAATGATAATTGACTGCTTAAATTATTGGGTTGTCAATATGCATGTTGACGGCTTCCGTTTTGATCTAGGCTCTATTTTAGGCCGCGATCAAAAAGGCAATCTAATGGAAAATCCGCCTATGCTTGAAAAAATTGCAGAAGAGCCTATTTTGCGCAACACAAAAATTATTGCAGAAGCTTGGGATGCAGGCGGTGCGTATCAAGTAGGTTGGTTTCCCGGGGGGCGTTGGGCAGAATGGAATGACCGCTACCGCGATGATGTACGGAAATTTTGGAGAGGTGATCCAAGCCAGGTGCGGCATGTTGCAACACGTCTTTCAGGCAGCTCCGACCTGTATTTACGTGACGGACGCAAGCCTTTCCATTCAATAAATTTTGTTTCCTGCCACGATGGTTTTACGCTTAAAGATCTTGTATCATATAACAACAAACACAATGAAGAAAACGGCGAAGAAAATCATGACGGCAGCAACAACAATCACAGTTATAATTATGGTTTTGAAGGACCTTCTTTAAATCCCGGTATCGAAACAGTCCGTTTACAGCAAATAAAAAACTTTTTTACCACTTTGATGATCTCGCAAGGTACACCTATGATACTAGGGGGCGATGAATTATGCCGCACACAAAAAGGAAACAACAATGCATATTGTCAGGATAATGACTATTCGTGGTACGATTGGAAATTAGCAAATCAAAATACCGGCATCTATAATTTTGTAAAAAATATAATTGCATTTAGATTGCGTAACCCATGTTTTAGAAGGCCGGAATTTTATTCAGGAAAAGACGGCAGCTACAATGCAGCGCCTGAAATTATTTGGCTGGATAATGACGGCGGTAAAATTGATTGGGGAAAAAAGGATTCTGTTTTTTCTTTTATATTATTCGGCACAAGATCTACAATCGAATCTGACCGCGGAGAAAATGATTTTTTTATTATGTTTAATGCAGGAAATAATATTTGCAATTTTAAAATATATCCTAGCGATTGCGGCAAAACATGGTTTAGAGCAATAGATACATCGTTAAGTTCACCGGATGATATTTGCCCTGCCGGGTGTGAAGCATTTTTGGATTCGCAAACTAATTATGCATTAAAAGGCCGCTCAATTGCTGTACTGCTGTCAAAATGATAGCGGCACGTTCGTTATTAAAATCAGGTTTTACACTCTCTATACTAACTATGGCATCGCGTATTTTGGGATTAGTACGCGAAATGACAAAAGCAGCTCTAATGGGCACAACGGCATTATCCGATGCCTTTTCTGTGGCGTTTTTAATACCAAACCTTTTTCGCAGACTCTTTGCGGAAGGCTCAATTTCTGTTGCATTTATACCAACATTCAAAACATATCTTTTAAATAACGATACTGAAAAAACAAAAGAATTTTTATGCTGTATTTGGACATTCATTTCTTTTTTTGTAAGTATCGTTGTAGGCATTGGAATCTTGTGCACACCGCATATTGTTAAATTATTCGGCTTGGAAGCATTTGATGAAACAGTAGTACTAACACGGATAATGTTTCCTTTTTTATTATTCATTTCTATTGCTGCATTTTTTCAGGGCATACTAAACAGTGTACATATATTTTTACCAAGCGGCTTAGCGCCTATACTTTTAAATATAGTAACAATAGCTTGTTCATGGCTGTTGGGTCCGTATACGCAAAATCCTGCACGCGCTATGGCAATAGGAATTTTAATCGGCGGATTTTTAGAGGCAGCTGTTCAATTGCCGTCTGTACTAAAAAACAAATTTACTTTCCGCATGACAAGTCTAATCCGTGCCTTAAAAAACCCCGGCACAAAAAGTGTGCTCCGCTTGATAGGTCCAACTATTATTGGTATGGCTGCCTACCAGTTAAACGATCTGGTTTCCACAGC
Source organism: Termitinemataceae bacterium (assembly GCA_036245275.1). GTDB lineage: Bacteria > Spirochaetota > Spirochaetia > Treponematales > Breznakiellaceae > BTID01. The sequence continues at coordinate 1,693 of BTID01000020.1, read as the reverse complement.
ACTTGCCGCCGGTGCAGGCGAAGGTGTTGTTTCCAGTTTGCAATATTCGCTGCGTTTGCAGGAATTGATACTAGGTGTATTTGCAGTTTCTATAGGCACCGTACTGTTACCGGAACTAACAGAACATGCAAAGGCTGCAAACTGGAAACTTTATCATTCACGGCTTGCCGGTGCTATTGATGTGATCACTTTGATAACAATTCCTGTAACATTTTTTTCGCTTGTTTGCGGTGATTCAATTGTGCGTCTTTTATTTCAGAGCAAAGCATTTGATGAACAATCCGTGCTGCTTACAAATCAAGTTTTTATGTTCCACATAACCGGAATATTTTTTATTGCGCTTAACAGAATTTTAGCACCGGCATTTTATGCACAAAGTGATTCGGTAACACCGACTATTGCCGGCATCATTTCGTTTGCAGTGAATATCATTTTAGCTGCAATCCTTTCAGGTCCGCACAAAGGAAGCGGCATAGCCGCCGCCCTTTCAATTTCAGGCGCTGTAAATACGGCGATGCTTTTTATATTTTTAAAACGAAAGTCAGGGGAGACCTCAATTGTCCATACATTACTTGGCGGATTTTTTTATATTTGCAAAATGATTGTATTCTCTACTGTAGCTATAGCACCGGTATTTATATTTAAAGATTATGTATACAGCTTTTTTAAACAGCTGCATCCGGAGAATAAATTGATATATCTAATTTTACCGCTTGCTGTTTTTTTATTTGTATTCTTGCTTATACAATTCGTGTTGTTAAAAACCAGCAATGATAAAAATATTATTGTGCTGTTAAATATGTTGACAAGAAAGAAAATAAAAAAATAAAAAATAAAATAAAACGGTTAAACGTCTGATCTAACAAACGCCGAAATCTTTTCCTTACCGACAGAATTCCAAGCACCGCCCGGCATTATTTCATTTGTCCCCAACAGAACAATGCTCTTTTGCTTTAGCTTTTCGCCTATATCAGAGATCACTTTGTTTTGACCTTTTTCCGGCAGGAAAGACAGAAGATCGCAGGCAACAACAATATCAAGCTCAGGCAAGGTGTTTTCGATTGTTACATCGTGATATTCAAAGACAATCGAATCCTTTATCGAGTTATTAAAAACATAGCCGTTACGGCCCTTTGACAGGAAAGTTTGGCAGTAGTCAGGAACATCCTTAATTTCAAAAACCATATTCGGGGCATTTGCAATCGCCATAATATCGCTGTCGTTTGCCCAAATCTTGATATGACCATCAGGGTAACGCAGCTTTAAAATACAGGCAAGCGAGAAACTTTCCATGCCCTTGCCGCAACCCGGATTCCAAACCTGAATGTTGTTTGACGAAAGATCAGGTAATATTCCTTTAAGCGCGTAGGCAAAATCCGAACTCCAAAAACCGTTGCCGAACGGCGAATGGAATGTTTCAAGGAATGTTTCCGCATCTGCTTGATTTTTAAGCTGAACATCTGAGCGGCGGATTGTAGACCATTCGGAAAACCGTGTACGCAGCCAAGAATCGTTTACAGGACTTGGATAGAATTTTTTTAGAGCGGCAAGCTGATCCTTAACAAAAGAAAGTTCGGTATCGGAAATTGCGGTTGACGGTACTTCCTCTGCAACGTCTTCGTAGTAGCGTTGCTGCGGAGCATCAAGAATCTGTGCCCGATTAGGACCTGTATCCTCCTCTTCGCCCTTACTC
>BTID01000019.1:0-7917 GCA_036245275.1 Termitinemataceae bacterium | reverse complement strand
TTTCTGTTCATATATAAATTAAATTTTCTCACAGTATCTACAGAAGCTGTTGAAGGAGATAGCACTTCGATAAGCCAATCCGGCACACCCCTGCAGCCTTCGCTCCCGCGTTTTGCAGGATCGCAAACAACCGTAATATCCGGCTGTACGACAGTTGTGTCGCTCTCGTCTTCTTTGTAATCAAGGCGTACATCGTAGGGGGCTGGGAACACTTTGCAGGGTTTTCTGTGCAAAAAGTTTGCAATTTGCCGGTACATTTCACCTAGCACAGCCTGATGTTTAGCACTAGGCGCAGCCATCGCATAAGCTTCGCCTTCTATAATCTCGTAGCGCTCCCCAACATCAAGTTCCCATGCCTTGTAGTCGGCGTATGTCCATAGTCTGTCATTGGTTTCTACTAAAAGTGCATCACTCATAAGATAATTGTATGAAGAAAAACAAAAACTGTAAAGCGGCAGAGTGAAGTGGTTAAGTGACACATCCTTCAATTCGTAGCCTCCCCTAAATATTTTGTCACTTTTAATACTTGAAAAAAAATAACAAGTCTGCTATAGTTATCACGTGGCAGAAAAAAAACATTCATATAAAGTAAAACAAAAAATTGTTTATCCTAGTCAGGGAGTTGGTTTGATAACAGCCATTGAGGAACGTGTGTTCAATGGCAAAAAGACCCCCTACTATGTGGTCTATTTGGAAGTTACCGACATGACAATTATGTTGCCCGTAGAAAAAGCTGATGAGCTTGGGTTGCGTCCAATTGTTTCGGCGGACGAGGCGCAAAAGGCGCTTGAGTTCATTGGCGAGGAATTCGAGCCTAATACTTCGGATTGGAAGTTGCGCTATCAAATGAATATGGATCTTTTAAAAAAAGGTACTGTTATGGACATTGCAACGATTGTCCGTGCGCTTTATCACCGCAGTAAAGTAAAAGAGCTTCCCATTATGGAACGCAAACTTTACGAATCTGCAAAAAAACTTTTTGAAGAAGAAATCGCTTTAGCCTTAAAAAAATCACGATCTGATGTTGAAAAGCTAATACATAACTGTTTAGAAACCAGGTAGTGACTGTGGAGCATGTCAGTGGAGAAATAGCGGTCATTATCACTGCCGCAGGATCTTCGTCACGCTTTCGTCAATCGGATAACGGCACTTCGTCAACACTAAAAAAAGAATATCATTTATTAGCTGCGGAAGGTGATGCTAAGAACGAGCCGTTAACCGTTCTGGGGGCAGCGGTGTCTGCCTTTGCAGCAATTCCACTCATAACAAAGATTATTATTACGGTTCCGCCGGATGCAGAAACAGGCGAAAGTGCGGCGCGTAGTGCGCTTAACGGGCATTTGCTAAAGCAAAACCGGTGCAAAATTTATTTTGTTCCAGGCGGCAATTCACGGCGTCTGTCCGTGTACAACGCTCTTAAATTCTTGGCGGTATTTGCCCCAGATTATGTGCTTATTCACGACGGGGCGCGCCCTTGGATTAGCAAAGAGTTGATCAACAAAACTATAGAGGCGGTTTTACGGTTAGGTGCTGTTGTTCCTACAGTGCCGTTATGCGACACACCCAAAGAGCTAGATGATGACGGCAATTTTGTAGTGCGTCATTTAACACGTGCAAAAGTTACCGCAGCACAGACGCCGCAGGCATTTTTATTTTCAAAAATTTTAGAAGCGCATACAAAAGCTTGCGAAGCCGAATTACAAGACAACAAAGAATGGACAGATGATGCGGAAATCTGGGGCGCGTATATTGGTAAGTGTGCCGTTATTGCAGGCGATGAAAAAAATAAAAAAATAACTTATGCAAGGGATTTGCTGCAATGATTCGTGTAGGGATCGGACGCGATCTGCACCGCCTTGTACGCGGCAGAGAGCTTGTCATTGGCGGCATATCAATTCCATCTGTAAAAGGCGAACTAGCTCATTCAGACGGTGATGTCCTGCTGCATGCTGTAATTGATGCTCTGCTTGGGGCAGCGGCACTAGGCGATATTGGCGAAATGTTTCCGCCAAGTGATTCGGCATACAAAAATATTTCATCAATATTGCTTTTAAAAAAAGTGCAGGAAAAAGTACGCAGTGCTGCTTGGAATATCATCAACATTGATTGTGTAGTAAGTTTGCAAAAACCACACCTGCTTCCATACAGAAAACAAATCTGCGAATCAATTGCAAAAACACTGGATATAAAACCGGAAGCTGTTTTTGTAAAAGCAAAAAGCGCTGAGGCTACTGGCGATGTCGGAAAATGCCGCGCTGTGGAAGCGTTTGCAGTTTGTCTTTTGGAAAAACAGGATTAATAACAAGATTGATAAGATTGATAAAATGGAATGACATAATTGCTGCACTGGAAAATTGGAAAGAGAATCTGCAGGCTTCAGAAACTGCTAATCTTCCTTCGGTAAGTACTGTCGCAGAATACTACAAAGACTCGCCGCAAGCTCCGTGGGCTATTTTGGTTTCAACTATTATTAGCTTGCGGACAAAAGATGAAGTAACACTGCCTGCCTCTAAACGCCTTTTGGAAAAGGCATCAGGACCCAAGGAATTGTTAAAACTGGATAACAGCACAATAGAAAAATTAATTTATCCGGCAGGATTTTATAAAACAAAAGCAATAAGTCTAAAAAAAATTGCACAGATTTTAATTGACAAATATAAAGGTGCAGTTCCTGAGTGTCTTGAGGCACTTTTAGAGCTGCCTGGAGTTGGACGTAAAACAGCAAATCTTGTACTTATCGAAGCATTCGACATGGATGGAATTTGTGTAGACACGCATGTACACAGAATATCAAACCGCACAGGCTGGGTAGAAACAAAAACACCTGATGATACAGAAGCACGTTTACGCACAATACTCCCAAAAGAATTTTGGAAGCGTATTAATGCAATTCTTGTTTTATATGGTCAACAAGTCTGCCGCCCAATAAGTCCATATTGTTCAAAGTGTATTATTAGTTCACACTGCAAAAAAAACGGTGTAGAAAAAACGCGTTAATATAATATGCTGCCGCCGTTACTGCACACGCCACACTTTACCTGCCCTAAGCCCCCAGCGGACGGAGGCGTATTTAGAGAAGGCATCTGCTTCTGCATAAAATGAATCGGCAAGGAGCGGCCAAGTGCCGCTTTCTTCGTTTTTTTTAGGTAACGAAGAAGCGCGCCATTCAATCGCCTCTATGCGCTGTGCGATTGTCTTGCCAAAGTATTCACCGGCGGCGCTTACATTTTGTTGCAAACAATGCGCCATAAATTCGTTTAACACTAAGTAGTTGTCTTTTATATCATATTGTTGATAGTCAAAAAACGAAAGTAAAAAACGTTTGGCAGCAGGATTTAATTTTGTCCAGCGCTCGTTTGTAAATTTTCTAAAATCTTCATCTATAAAAAATATTCCATGAAATCCTTCGTGAACCATAAAAAGTCCGCGTAAATATTCCGGTGATTCACGCGAAATAGAAATAACCGCACCAGTACCTTCTCTGTATTTTTCATCATAGCCCGCATCATTTACAAGCATGATACCTGCTGCAATCAATATGCCGCACAATTGTTTTTCTTCTTCCAAAAGATTGAAATTTTGTTTGGCTGCCATGTTAAAAAAATTTACTAATGTTTGCGCATTGTAATCGTGAGCATTCCAGCCATGCAAGCCTTCAATTTCTTTATCACTTGCAAGCCTGCCGCGGAAGCCTTTTTTTTCTGCAAAAAAAGCAAGCCGTTTAAATAATTTATCTTGCTGTTCATAGTTTTTGGTATCAAAAATTATTATTTGCGGAAATATATCCCAAGAAAAAAATTCATATTGCGGACTGCGCCACTTTCCCGGCGGATACGATAAAATTATTCCCGGATCGGCACTTATGGCCATGTTTGAATCCAAAATAGATGCACTTGCCAAATACATTGAATCTGCATTGCCTAACAGTGTAACAGGATAAGGTATATCAGGAAGTGCTCCGTAGGGTATGTTTATATTCTGTTTTGATTTATCAGTTACAAAATATGAATAATCAAAAATTCTGCCGTTTGTATGAATACGGCAAACGTCGCTCAAACCCCTTAAACTTAGCGTAACAGGGCTATTTAATACATATTCCTGTAAAGGCTCAATTGTAAAAACAGTGCTGTTATTTGACAGCGCCGCTTTAGAAAAAAACGGGCTTACTACAATTTTGTCTTCTTGTTTTGCGCCGTAAAAACCATCCCGTATGCGCAATGAATTTATTCTAAAGATACCGGTGTTTTCTTTTTGTGTACTTTCAACATCAAAAGATATGTTTTGTATTTCAGATATGGTTAAAGGAATTGCATACCGTAAATTTTTATCAGGTTCAAATCCTAAAACATTCATATCAAGCGGAAGTATCCACGATTTTCCATTTTCAATTTTTACGGTAACAACAGATTGCATTGATTCGTTTGTTGCCTTTGCATATTCAATAACATAATCAATTTCTAAACAATGGTTTTTAGGAATTACTGTTTTGTTTTCTATCTCGTAGAAATATTGTTTTTGATTTGACAGTTTAAAGGCAGCTTTATTTGCACCGTGTGATAATGCATAGACAGGCAGCATTGTTTCATTTGCATCATAAAAAGATAATTCTGATATTTTTTTATATGAACATGTACTTAAAAATGTTATGCAAAGAATGGGAAAAAACAAAACAATCCAAAGACGCTGCTTCATGCTATTACAATACTACAATACCTTTTGCTATAACTTGTGCAATTGAATACCGGCGCTGCGGCGTTGTTTCTGAATCATTGCGTAAAAAAGTTTCAAGTTGAGCAGAAAAAGCTTCGCTTAATATAGGCAGCGATGTTACATATTTATAATATGCACGATGAGAAGGTTCAAACTGTTTGTTTATACAAAACAAAGTTAAGCATGCATTTTTTATAAAACCTGCGGCACTCATTTCGTAAAAGAAATTATCACCCTGAATTAGCGCTGCACCCAGATCGATTAAGAAGTGTTCCATTTTGGATTGACTGGATTGACGCATTGAAACCCAAAAACTATTTCCTAATTTGTTAAGCCGGTTGCGTATATTTTCAAGCCACCCGCCGCGTGTAAACAAAACTTCACCTTCCGATAAGCGGTAATAGCCGTAAGTTCCTGAATCTTTTACAAGCCAAAGTGTTTCTTTGCCTTTTTCTGCAATATCTATTAAGCTTTCAATTTTTTTTGTAGCTTTATATTCAATATGTACAGGAATATCTGCATATAGAAATCTGTCTTTAAAACGATCTTTTTCGCCGTAAGTTTCAAAGCTGGAAATTTTATTTTCGCTGCTATCATCTTTGCTAAAAATTTTTTCGCGTTCTGCCGCTTGCGGAATTTCACCGTTGCAAAACACATCTAAAATCAACGCAAAATATGGATCCAAACTTGCCGGAATGGCAGCCTCGTTAAGCGTAATACATTCAACGCCGTCAAATTGCGATAAAACATGGACAAGCCTGTTTAACAAAATCTGTGCATCATACTTCATATCATTCCTCCTATTTAGAAATAATTGTTTCTAAAGCTACTTCCATCATCTGCGTAAAATCTGTTTGACGCTCTTCTGCTGTGGTTGTTTCTTTTGTCACAATACTGTCAGAAATAGTGATGATGGAAAGCGACTCGCGGCCGTATCTGGAGGCGAGCGTATATAGTTCTGCCGTTTCCATTTCCACGGCAAGCGCACCGTAAGATGACCACAACTTCCAAGAATCAGTTGCGTCACCATAAAATAAATCAGTTGTAAAAACAGAACCGCATTTTGTGTTGATGTTTTTTTTTGCAGCTGTTTCGTAGGCGGTTTTCAACAATAAAAAATTCGCACAAGGTGCAAAACACATTCCGTTAAAGCGGTGTACATTTGCAGCAGAATCTGTTGAGGCTGCTTCTGCAAGTATCATATCTCTAATTTTTACATCTTTTTGTAAAGAGCCTGCAGTACCTATTCTGATTGCACGGCTAACTCCGTAATCGTTAAAAAGTTCGTTTACATAGATTGAGATTGAAGGGATACCCATGCCCGTTCCTTGAACAGAAACCGGCACGCCTTTGTACTTTCCGGTAAAGCCGAACATGTTTCTAACTTTGTTATAACACACTGCTTCTTCCAAATAGTTTTCTGCTATAAACTGTGCCCGCAGAGGATCGCCGGGTAAGAGTACAAGCTCTGCAATCTCGCCTTTATCTGCGTTAATATGTATCGACATTTTTATCCTCCTGAATGTCAAAACGAATTCCAAAAATCATAACGGATTCTGTTTACTGCTGTTATCTGACTTTTTGTATAGGTCTTTTTGTTGGTTTCAATTCCGCTCATTATGGCCGTATACTCTTTTGTAAAACTTGCTTTTTCTATTGCACACAAAATCAACAATTTGTATGTTTCTGTATTCGTATTTAAATTACGCACACGCACCCAGCAGGCTTCCTCTTGTTTCGCTTCAGGCCAAAAAGTTGCCGCTGTTTTTGACAAAATTTCCTCAAAAAAAAGTCCGTAAACATCCCCGTTATTTTCCGGTAAATCTTTTATAAGTCTATCATATACACGCATAAAAACCAATAACGGAAAATCTTGTAAAATTTTAAAATTACGCTGCCATTGAAACAAAACATTCAAACTAGAGGATGATTGTTCAGCTACAAAACAATAATAATCGCGGTATGTGGTATGCTTTTCCAGTTCTCTTACGCCGCCTGAATAATATTCCTTCACCCACGCAGGGATTTGTCCTCCTGCTGTTTGATTTTGATATTCTACAATTATCTCCAGATCTTTGGTAAAGAGTTGCGGCATGCCTTCTGTGTATGGGATAATTTTATTGATACTATTTGCACAGCCGGATAACAAAATAAGGAATATCAGCAGGAAAATGTTACAAAGATTACAGTGCGTAAGCCGCATTATCTGTTGAAGTGTCTTCAGTATCGCCGTTATTTTCGTTGTCATTGCTGTCAGATTCGGCATATTCGTTATTATTATCGCCTTCTTTTTTTAATTGTTCCGATATTTTCGATGCTATTATTGGTGATACTTCAGGATAGCTTACTGCAATTTCGCCAATAACAGCAGTGTCTGCAAGACGCTCGGCATCTAAACCAGTATTCTGCCCCAGATAAATATTGCCCTTACCGTCAGCGACGCCTCGTATTTCCAAAACCCGCCAATCATTAACTTGGTCTATTTTTACTGTAGATGCGCCGCTTAAACCTATTAAAATTTCTTCGCCGGTAAATCTAAAATCAAGACGGGCAATGGCAAAACCATCATTGTCTATAATTATCGGCACATCGCTGCGGTAAAATATGCCCTGCTTTTCCAATGAAAGCGCCAAAACATTTCCTGCAACAATATCAAGGTTAATAGTGTATTTAGAACCTGTGTTGACATCAAAAAGCTCTGTTTCTAATAGTGAACCGTCTTTTAACGGCGCATAACGTATCTGTAAAAGCACACTTTCGTCCCCGTATGATCTTGAAAGCTGTTTAAAAGGTTCAAACGGCAATGTCCAGCGATCATTGTTTCCTACGGCAAGTCCATAAGTACCCGCACACGGCAGCCAATTTGGGTTTTGTTTTGATAGAGGCACAAGCGATTTTGCACTGTCTTGCGCAGCCTTAGAATCGGCAGTGTTAGCCCAAAATTCATACCATGCATAAAGTGATTCGTCATATTCTGCAAAGTAACTATGCCTGCCATGTTTAAAAGAAACCGGCAACGACATTTCGCGAGTTAGACCCCGCAAACCGATCCCTTGTTTTGCAGGATCAAATGGAAAAACCTCTGCTTTAATGTTTTGAAAGCCTGCATCAATAGGCGACTTCCATAAAAACCTGTAAATTCCATTTTCGACAACACCTTCACCAATGCGGGTTTTTCCGCTATACCAAACGATGTGCGGCAGGACA
>BTID01000018.1:0-8362 GCA_036245275.1 Termitinemataceae bacterium | reverse complement strand
TTGCAAGATATGGTGTTTCGTAGACTGCATTGCTGTTTGTAAAGCGCAGTGTGCCAAGCGCGTTTGCAAGACTGGATTGACCTTGTGCGCTCATTAAGTAGTTAACCATAGCTTTTGCGTTGTCCAAATGCTGGGCATCTTTTATTACAGCGCAACCTAATGCAAGAGCCGATGTTCCCTCTGCCGGATAAACCAACTTAACATTTTTTGCACCGGATTTTAACAGTGTCGCAGCACCGTCTTCGTAGGTAAGACCTGCAACATATTCGCCGTCCGCAACAGCTTTAAAACATACTGAAGATGACGTAACAACTACAAGACCATTACCCATCAGTTTTTCTATATAGCTCCAAGCTTCTGGACTGTCGTTACCGTAGACTGCAAAAATATTCGACACATTGTTCCATGCGGCAGAAGATGAATTTGGATCGGAAAACACAATTTTACCTTTAAGGGCAGGGTTTAATAAATCAGCATAGCTATTTATCGTTATGCCAAGCTCTTTTTCCAAGTCTGTGTTGACGCAAAAGACAACGGTAGAAAGGTGATCTAGATTGTAGAAACCGTTTGGCGATTTATGATTTTCCAAAATTTCCGATTCGTGATCGGAAACCCAGTGTTCAAAAATTTCACTATGAATATCACCGTCTGTTGAATTAACACCACCCCACATTAAGTCGCCTTGCGGATTGCCTGCTTCTGCAGAAATGCGGCTTAAAAGCTCGCCTGCGCTGCCGGTAACAACTTCAACATTTATTTGCGGGTATTCTTTTTTAAACCCGTCCAACAAATTGTTAATGTCGTTATCAGTCATTGATGAGTACAAAACTAACTCGCCAGATGATTGTTTCTTTGCACAGCCTGTAACAAATACCACAGAGAGTGCAAGCACCAAACCTAAAAACCCATTAAACCATTTCATAAAAAACCTCCAAAATATTTTTACCCGTTATACGAGTTTATCGAAAATTACAAACGTATATCATCTTCCGATTTGCTTAATTTTAAATATATCAATAATGACACAACAGTAAACACAGTAAGTATTGACGAGAATGCCGCCGCCAGTCCGTAGTTGCCGCGTGATATTGCAACATAAGCAGACATCGTAAGTGTTATTGTTCGATTGTTGTACAAAATGATCGCACTTGATAATTCTGTAACGATGCTAACCCAACTTAAAATTGCGCCTGATACAATTCCGCTACTCATCATAGGAACTGTGATCTTTATAAATGTTTTTATTTTTGATGCGCCTAAACTGATCGATGCCTCTTCTATACTCATTGGAATTTGCATCAATGTTGCAGTTGCAGATCGTATTGTATAAGGCATACGTCTTATAACAAGAGCTATAATCATAATTGCCATTGTACCGGTAAGTGCCAAAGGTTTATGTCCGAATGATATTACAAGTGCTATGCCTATTACAGATCCTGGTATTATATATGGGAGCATAGAAATTGTATCAATTGCATTGTTAAGTATGCTTGTCCTGCGCACAACAAGGTATGCAATCAATATTGACAGCACAATTATAATTGCTAAAGAACCCACACCCATAATTATAGTGTTTTCTATTGAACGTCCCAGTAATTTTCCGGCTGCCGTTTGGTATGAGGCAAACGAAAATCCCGGCAGGAATACTCCTTGATTGCTGTTACGGAACGACAGGTAGATAATGTAGACATTTGGTAAAAAGCCCAGAAACACCAAGAAATAGCTATAAAAGTGCATTAAAACACCGCCAATGCCTTTTGCTTTTTTCTTATCAATAGGGTGCAGAGCACTCATAGAAAAATTAAATTTACTTGTTGCATATTTTTGTACAAAAAATACAAGCGCAGTAACGATGATAGCAATAACGCTAATAGCCGCAGCAAAGTTGTGATTGGTGCCGTTTTCGCCCAGGTACTGATTGTATATTTCCACAGGGAATGTCCTGTAACCTTCGCCAATTAATAACGGTGTACCAAAATCTGCAAAGGCGCGCATAAAAACTAAAAGCGATGCTGCCAGAACTGTAGGCATAGAAAGCTGCATTACTATTTTAAAGAAGCGATCAACACCAGTGCATCCTAAATTTGCAGATGCCTCCATTAGTGTGTTGTCGATGTTGCGGAATGCTCCATTCATATACACAAAAACCAATGGGAAAAGTTTTAATGCCTGCACAACCAGTATGCCGGTAAATCCATAAATAGATCCAAGCTGTATACCAAAAACATTTTTAAAAAACAATGTGATTATGCCGGATCGTCCTGCAAGCAGTATCCACGAATAAGCACCAATAAATGGGGCGGACATACAACAAAGTATGCTCAATATAAAAATAAATTTTGCGCCGCGTATTCTGTAGAACGAATAAAAATAAGATAGCGGTATACCTATTAACAAGCTTACAAAAGTTACTGCGAATGACACTTTAAAACTGTTTGCTATTGTGCGGCTATAGTAAGATTGCGAAAAGAATTTTACAAATTCATTTAAAGAAAAATTCCCGTTTGCTGTAATAACAGATTGTTTTAATATGCCGAAAATCGGATACACTAAAAATATACCGAATAAAACAAAAAAACCTATTGTAACCAATGACCACAGCTCTAATCTTTTGTTGATGGTTGTATTACTCATAACAGTCGTTTGTTACTCCAAGCAGTATGTTAGTATCGCCGCCGCATGTAAAAACATTTACCTTTTCCGTATTTATGCCAAGACTGATTTCACTGCCGGAAGGAATCGTGCTGCCTATGGAAGACTCTTCGATTGACTCAACTGCCGTGCCGTCTGCAAGATGCATAAAATAGTGAGTGTTAAGACCCAAAAACACACAATCATCAACAATTGCTTTTATGCCGCCATCATCTTTTTTGTTCATCAAGAATTCTTCAGGCCGTATAGAAAGTGTTATATCCATATCTTTTTTGTACACATCCTGTATATTGTTCATTTCAAATTCTTTACCGCACAGATCGACAAACGTCTTGCCCCCTGTTACTTTTAATTTGCCGGACAAAACATTCGATCTACCTATGAATGTAGAAACAAATAAATTTGCGGGACGCTGATAAATATCTTTTGGTGTAGCTATATGCTGAATAACGCCGGCGTTCATAACTGCGATACGGTCGGAAACAGCCATTGCCTCTTCCTGATCATGTGTAACATAAACGCAAGTTATGCCGACACTGTGCTGAATATTTTTAATGACAGTGCGCATTTCAACGCGGAGTTTTGCGTCAAGATTGGAAAGAGGCTCGTCCATTAACAACACATCCGGCTGTATACACAGAGCGCGGGCAAGTGCAACACGCTGCTGTTGACCGCCTGAAAGTCTGTCCGGCATCCTGTCCGCATACTGATCTATCTGCATCAATTTTAGAAATTTATCTGCAAGGGCAGGTATTTCAGTCTTGCCAAACTTCTTGTTCCGCAAACCGAATTCAACATTTTTCCGCACCGAATAATGAGGGAAAATGGCATAGTTCTGAAAAACCATCCCAATATTCCGCGCAGCCGGATCCATGTCGTTTATGCGCTTGCCTGCAGTTTTGTCATAGTTAAAATAAAAATCGCCGCCTTCTATAGAATTAAAACCGGCAATCATCCGTAACAAGGTAGTCTTTCCGCAACCGGAAGGTCCCAGAAGCGTAAAAAATTCACCCTGCTTTATAGTCAAATCTAAATGCGGGATAACCACAGTTTCGTTAAACTTTTTAACGGCTCCCTTTATTGTAATTCCAACGCTCATAATTTATTATACTATGGGGCATTTTTTCATTCAACTAAGCTAAGTGATAAGCTACCGTGATAGGGTGTGTCAAAAACTAAGTTGTAAATTAGGCAAGGCGGCAGTGGTTGCGGGACTAGCGGTTGCCGATATAACCAGTATTAAAAAAGATTTCCCAGTTGTAGTACACATAAAACAATGCAATGGATTCTTCCCAGTCACGTAACAGCGCACCGGAATCGCGCAGCTCGTATAAATCTTGCGGAAATATTTTTTCTGTGTAGGCATGATTCCATTTTATTTCTTCTGAGCGCTTGTAGTCTGTTTTTTGTGAATTACTATTTACTTCATTATACAAGGCAGTACGTTTTCTTTTTTTGATAAGCTCCGGCAGCAAAATTGGTTTCCAGTAATTTTCAAAACGTTCAAGATTTAAAAATTCCGGAGTATCTTTTTGCTCATGCATCCACTCTACAACAGCTTCAATGCGTAGATCACGCGACTTCATTCTATCTACGGCACGATCACCGTGAATCTTTGTGCTGCTGCGCTTAATGGCAGCATTTGTAATAATGCCTCGGAACGGCACACCGTCAATTGCAAATTTATCGCTGCTAAATGTTTCTTTTTTTTTGCGTTTCATCTTTTGCTGCAGGGCTTGTGTGTCTTTTACAAAACCAACGCCGCTAATATCCATAAAAAATTCGTTCCAGCCGCTGTAACTGCCGGAAAGGTACTTCATTTGCAATAATTCAAAACGTCCCCGTGAATTAGGTTCTGTTGCATACAAAGTAATATACGGCATACTATCAAATTTTATTTCCAAAAAGCCTTTACCTTTTTGCATAATTTGTTTTATGCGTATTCCATTATCAAAATTTACATTACCTGTTTTTCTTGTTTGTTTTGCGGCACTTTCTAAAGCCGATCCTCCGGCTTCTACAAAACGTGTAACACTTTTACAGTCAATCAAAATCAACGAGGACAATATAAATATTATTTGCAATTTTATAATTATATTTTTCATATATGTGCTTATCGTAAATGGATTAGGTTCCATACGCCCACAGGCTCTTGTCCAAGCCGCCAAAATCCAACGGAGCGTACACCTTGCTTTTGGTACATATCCATACGTGCAGCAAGTGAATATGTGTCTTCGTAATAGACATTAACTGTTACAGTAACATCGTATTTAAAGTTTGGAATTCCGTTATCGCGCTTAATGTCTGTTATGTTATTTTCGCGGATAATTCTATCGGTTGTTGTATATATCAAACCGCGCGATGTACTTTTATCACCCCAGCCGCGTCCGTAAAAAGGTAAACCCATAATAAGTTTTTCATGACCTATTGTTTGCAAACTGTATGATGCTACAGTCTTACACCAGTTCATAGAAGCTACAGGACCGGGCTCACTGCTTGACCAATGTTCATCGTAAGCCATAACAAACACTTTATCGCAAAGTGCGGCAATTGCCGGGTAGTTATATGTAACGCTGGATTTTGTCCGTGCAGGCACACAAACAGAAAAAATTTTTTTCCCTAATCCGGCGCGCAGCTCCTTTAGAAAAGAAATATAATTATCAGCATCACGCTGACCTACCAATTCAAAATCCATGTTAAGCCCGTCAAAGCTCTCTGAAGCTGCCAACAATTCTTCCAAAAGTTCTTTCCGTGTTTTACTGCCCGGCTCCAAACAAAAATGTGTAAGACCGGAACCATTGCATGTAACTGAATAGTGTACTCTGCCTTTAAACTTTTCAATTTTTTTCCGGTTAGGCACATCTGTAAGATGACCATAGCGATCAACTTCTGCAGAAAAATATACAATGTCCGATATAGGAAAGTTTGCTTTTAGAGATGATTCATAACCGCCGACAAGGTACGCCCAAGTTTCAGAGAAAGTTGATTCCGGCAACTTTTCCAAATTAGGCGGAATGACAATAGTTTCGTAAATAATTTCTTCTGCATCTGAGTGAGTGCTTATAGTCGCTGGTTGTGCGCTTGATTTACAGGTAGTTACAGTAACAAAAAGCACACAGATCACACAGGACAATGTTAATTTCAGATGTGTCATTTTACCGCCAGCAAACCGGCAGCATATTTATTGCCCGGATAATATTCTAATGCTTTTTTTAACCATTGCTCTGCTTCCGCCGATTTTTTCTGTTTTAAATATGCATAGCCTATAGAAACATTTATGTTAAAAAGATCGTCTTTTTGTAATGAATTTTTTTTGTTGTTTAGAATATCAGTCATCTCTACAATGCCGCGTTGTACATCAGCAGATGTACCGTTTGAATATATCCAGTGCCAGCTTACCATGTACAACGCATTTGTATTATTGCCGTTTAACGACAATGCCAGTTTTGAATATTGATCAATGTTTGCAGCGTTCATCATAATCCATACATCATCTTTTAGTTGACAAAGGTACAGCGTAGCTGCAGCGATCAATTCATAAGCCTCTGATGTAGCCTGTTCCTTGATTGAAGCTTCGGCAAGTTTTATAGTTTCTTCGTAATGTTGCTGCGCAATTGTATTTTTGCCGTCGTTTTGATACGCACGTCCTGTAAAATATTCCAGACGGGCCGACATAAGACTGTGAGCAAAACCGGAAAGCCGGACATCAGCTTTCTTTTTTACATCACGCGCCAATTTTTCAACTTCGCCGGGAGTCTTATATTCGTAAACTGCATCGCGCAGCGGGACAACCCAATCCGGCAACTTCTCGGCAAAAGCCGCAAAATTTATGCAAAGCAACAAAGCAAACGTCAATAGTTTTTTCATGCTTATATGATAAAATAAATCCGGTTTTGTGTGAAGACCGCCCATTAGTCTTCAAACACCGCGCCGCCTGAGGCACTGCCTACAAGTTTCGCATAACGTGCAAGGTAACCGCTTGTAACTTTAGGCGGTAAAGGTTTCCACGTTTTGCGGCGCAATTCTAATTCGGCATCATCCAAAAGCACATTGATTTTACGTGCAGGTATATCGATTGCTATCCGGTCGCCGTCTTTTAAAAGAGCGATGTTGCCGCCTGAGGCTGCTTCAGGCGAAACATGCCCTATTGCAGCGCCGCGTGTAGCTCCGGAAAACCGTCCGTCTGTAATCAAAGCAACTTTGTCATCAAGTCCCATACCGGCAAGTGCCGCTGTGGGTGCAAGTTTTTCTTTCATACCCGGTCCGCCGCGTGGACCTTCATAGCGTATAACAACCACATCGCCTGCTTTTATTTTAGATGCCATAATAGCGTCAAAAGCATCTTCCTCCGAATCGAATACACGTGCGCTGCCTTCGTATACAAGCATGTTTTCAGCAACGGCACTCTGTTTTACAACGCAGCCGTCCGGTGCCAGATTCCCCCACAGCACGGCTATGCCGCCGGTTGCCTGATACGGATTGTCTATGGGACGGACAACTTGCGGATTAAGATTTACCGCATTTTTGAGGGCATCACCAAGTTTACCGTAAATTGTAAGTGCATCAAGATCAAGCAGATTTTTCTTTGCAAGCTCGCTAAAAACGGCAGGAATTCCACCGGCGGCGTTTAAATCCTCTATTGCTGTGCTTCCAGCCGGTGCTAAATGGCACAAATTAGGCGTTTTTGCACTAACTTTGTTAAATAATTCCAGATTAAGTTTGATTCCAGCTTCATGGGCAATAGCAGGAAGGTGTAAAGCTGTATTTGTTGAGCATCCAAGCGCCATATCAAGGGTTAAAGCGTTTAAAAAAGCCGTATCTGTTAGAATTTTGCTGGGACGCAGGCCTTTTTTTAGCACATCCATAAGAGTTATGCCCGTTTTTTTAGCCAAACGCAAGCGTGCGGACATCACCGCAGGAATTGTACCGTTGCCGCTAAGCGCCATACCAAGTGCCTCTGTAACACAATTCATTGAATTTGCGGTAAACATTCCGCTGCACGATCCGCAACCGGGGCAGGCGGCATCTTCCAGATCGGCAAGCTCTGATTCAGTCATTTTACCGGCTGCAACAGCACCGACAGCTTCAAACATACTGGTCAAAGTAAGTTTATTCCCTTTTTTGTCTCGCCCTGCAAGCATAGGTCCGCCTGAAACAAATGCCGACGGCAGATCAAGGCGGGCACACGCCATCAACATGCCCGGCACAATCTTGTCACAATTCGGAATAAACAACAGAGCATCAAAACCATGCGCTTTAGCCATACATTCAATCGAGTCCGCAATCAATTCGCGTGTTACTAAGGAATATCGCATACCATCGTGATTCATAGCGATCCCGTCGCAAACGCCAATCGCCGGAAAAATCACAGGCACGCCGCCTGCCATACGTACCCCATCTGCCGCAGCTTTAGCCAATGTGTCTAAGTGCATATGACCCGGCACAATCTCGCTTTTTGCCGATGCAATGCCAATCAACGGACGCTCGAATTCTTCTTCAATAAAGCCCAGCGCTTTAAACAAGGAGCGGTGCGGAGAGCGCGACATCCCCTTGTTTACAATATCACTTTTCATAAAATACCCCCACAAACACTATTCAAGTTTAATTATAATGTGCGGGAAAAAATCAATCTATCTAGCAAGTTGCAACAGAAACAGGGCGCCGGAACTAAGATGTTAGTGTGCTACTTCACACAGAAAGCGGGGACGCA
>BTID01000017.1:0-8602 GCA_036245275.1 Termitinemataceae bacterium | reverse complement strand
AGTTTGTGTACGTATAAGTTTTTCTGCATGTGTAATTTTTAATTGCGGCTCGCCGGAACCAAATACCTCTTCTGCAACATCTGATTCAAAGCAATAACCGGCATCATCTTTGCGCCAAAAATATATTAACACATGCTGACCTTTCCATTTAAAATTTAATTTTAGTGTAGAACAATCTGGGCGCAGCAAATTTATAAAAAAGACTGTTAACCGCTAAAACTTTGGAATAAAAAATACCATAGTCTTGAACAACAACTTGAACGGTCTGCAATGTGCTAATTTCTCTTGAGCCTGTAATACCGTTTTTATAACGAGGTTTTTCTAATTCCATCTTCTTGCGGAATTCAAAAAGCCGCGAAAGGAAATCTTGGTTTTCGGGAAGATTGAGTATTTTTTTTGCACGCAGATCTGTTACCAAATCCTTTATGCATGTATCCATAGTGTTTTGCGACCAAAATAAGGCTGCCGGATTTTGTGCTGAAGATCTTTTTGCAAGGTCTTGCAGTAATTTTATCTCTTTTATGTTAAACCCCGAATCCCTTCCTTTTGATTGGAATTGAAGCCATGAAACACTCGTTTTACCACTGCCGCCAACTGTTTTTGAACCGGACGTTTTAATACTAATGGCTACAAACGCTATTACTGCTATAGTGATAAGCAAAAATATCATTACAAAATATCCTCGATCTGTACATCAATATATATATATATCTTATAGTATATCTATTATTATAAGATATGGCGCATAAAATTAGAATAGTAACAGAAACAGTAATTGTGTATCTTGTTTTCTTATTGTGTTCAATGCAATCTCTTTTTGTGAACAGTGCAAGCCGCACAATTACAATTACTGCAAAAGGTGAGTTAATATCACTTATATTTTATAAATTGCCTCTTATTGCTGTTATCGTACTGCTTTCCAAAAAAAACTTTTTTTTACGGCAACAAAATCATAATCCAGTATACGTAGAATCGAAATCTAAAAAAATTACCTGCAAGAATTTTTTTCTGTCTGTCGCAACATCTCTTGCAGGACTTTTTTGCGCAGCTTTTCTTGTAAGTTTTATCTGTAATATTTTTGTTGAAAGCCGCGCATTTTCTTTAGATATACAAAATTCAGTTTTTATACATATCATTATTATTATTTCAAGTATAAGTACCGCATACGTTGAAGAACTTTTTTTTAGATTTTTTTTACTTAAAGTATTTTTAGAAAAAATTCCGCTGTTGATAGCTATAACTATTTCGTCCTTGATGTTTGCCGCCTGTCATATTATTCAAGGTTTGCAGGGAATAGCAAATGCTTTTATTGCCGGTATAATTTTATGCATAATTTTTAATCGGCTAAAATCTTTTAACGGCATTGCAATAGCTCATGCTCTGTTCGATATTGTTGCTTTTGAAACATATTTGTAATCATTAAAAAAACTAAAGCTACATGCCTAACCTGCCGATAATGGAGTATGAGGTCTTATGTTTGCGATTAGTTTTTGCCGGCATGACCTGTCATTGTGTTAGAAGGGTGGTTTTTATGAATAAAAAGGTTTCTTTATTTTTGTCGGCACTAGTTGTAATGGTGATTCCTGTTTTTGCTCAGAATCCAAACGATTTTAAAGTCCGTGTAGATTCATCTAACGGTGTGCAGACAATCGTAATTACAGGGTATACGGGTAATTCTACTGATGTTAAGATTCCAAGTGCAATCAACAATATTCCGGTAAAAATAATCGGCGAACAGGCTTTTGAGTTAAAAGGCTTAACGAGCGTTGTTCTTCCTGAAGGCATTGAACGTATTTTAGCAAGGGCATTTCGCGGTAACAAGCTAAACCGTGTAGACATCCCCAAATCTGTGCGTATCATTGCGGATTCTGCGTTTGACAGCAATCTTTTGCTAAAAGTGTCTAGCGGCACCCCTGTAACAGCTAACACAGGAGCTGCCGGTGTTAGAACCGGATCCGGAATTTACTATACGGCAACACCTGAAGAAGTTTCGGTATTGAATACAAATCCTATGAGCCTAGATCCCTCTAACAAAAACGCTGCAAATAAGCCTGGCAGCGGTGTAGGCAGGCCTAACGAAAGGGGACTTGCGGCATCTGAAGCCGGCAGTGAACCCGGTTATAATCAAATCAGAATGCAGCAAAATTTTTATTCCCCTATAAGCGTAACTCTTAATTCAAATGTAACAGTACAGCCCGATAAAGTCCCTGCTTACAATAATAATGTTGCAGATTGCGAAGAGCCGGAACAAACACCTGTAGCAAAAATGCCGGTAGCTGATACGGTTAGTGATAATGCCTATTATCGCGAAACAAGGCAGGAAGCAAAGCAAGATACAAAACAGGTTACAAGTCAGGAAGCAATACAAGATACAAATCAGGAAGTGCCGCCGTTTACCACAGTTGCCGCTAATACTGAATCTTATGAAACACAGGAAAAAGCAACTGAAAACAGACAAGTATCTTCAGCAACAAGGGTTTTTATCCTAGGATATACGCCTGATGGTTTTACAGAAATAAAAGAATACAGGGGTTATCAAAAGAGTGTTGCTATTCCTAATCAGGTAGGAAGGATACAAATAACGGTAATTGGTAAAATGTCATTTATGAAGAAACAATTATCTTCTGTTTCCATTCCCGAAGGTATTACAACTATAGGAAGCAGTGCGTTTATGTCAAATAGTATTACTAGTGTTATCATACCGCAATCAGTAAATTACATAGGACATCAAGCCTTTACCGGAAACTTGCTTACGTCTATCACAATCGGCAGTGATGTTGTCCTTGAACAAGATAGTTTTGGTTATAGGTTTTTAGATTATTACAAGATGGCAGGGCTAAGAGCCGGAACATATATCTATAAATCAGGACAATGGGATCTAGACGGTGTTGAACGTGTAAACTACAACGTAACTACACAACAGCAACAACGCCGCACCAGATAATTGCAGTGTTAGACAATTAATGTTAATTATAAAGAAGATGTTCAATGAATGCGGCGTCGTATTTAAAAGATTTGCTGTTTGATTTTACCCATTTGCGCGCCGCTTTAAATTCCTTGTATGCCTGAACAATGGATTTTCCGGTTTTAAATACATATTGAAAAAAATAATTATGCGGTATGGACGCGGTTTGTTTTACGCGCGGTGCTAAATTTTTTAGGAAAAAAAACCAATAGCTTTCATCAATAGTTGTATCGCCGGCAGTAAACTCGCCATCTAAACGTAATCGGACAAGTTGTGTGCTTCTAAGATCTTCACCCCAAAGCCATGAGCGGAGTCCAAAATCCATAACTTGCCAATATGTGCTTTTGATAGATGGATCAAAACCGCCTAATTTTAAAAATTTTTCCTTGTTGTAAATGCCTACTGCATCAAACGGGAAAAGCGTTGATTCACCCTCTTTTGATGGGATAAACGGTATTGTTTCCAGTTTTTTATGCCTGATTTCTGCACGAAAAGATGTAGGCAATGTTTCAAAAGCAGTATTCTGAATGACAGGAATTGTACATAGCCGCATATACCAGTCTTTGCATGGATCTTTTTTGTTTTGCGGATCACTTTGTGA
This sequence comes from Termitinemataceae bacterium, assembly GCA_036245275.1. Classification (GTDB taxonomy): domain Bacteria; phylum Spirochaetota; class Spirochaetia; order Treponematales; family Breznakiellaceae; genus BTID01. The sequence continues at coordinate 5,036 of BTID01000017.1, read as the reverse complement.
TGACAGCGAAAGAAGTTTTTCGGATATTCGTGAATTACTTAAACCTTGCATCAGATGCAGATCATTCCATAACACAAAAAACAGAGGACTTTTTATCTCGTCTACTGCAATATTAATCATCTGACCTACACTTACATTTTCTTTTAAAATAATAAAACGGACAAATGGAAATAATCCTGAAAGTTGTTCCAGTTCATAATGTTCGCCTGGATTTTCTACAGATATAATATAATCAAAACCTTGTTCTTGCAGCGAAACGATACATGCTTTTCTTGAGTAAACGCCTGAGCCTCTATTCAACAGAATCGCAGATATTCCGCTAGAAGCGAGCCGCTCTTTTCCGCCTACTACCGTATGTGTAGGAAGTGTTTCATTAAAAATTGAAGGTCCAGTATTCATCACATTCTTTACATAAATTTTGATAATTTCCGGCGCAATGTTCACCGTAAAGCGCCTGAGCGCGCTGCCAAATATTTTTTAAATCTTCGTTAAATACATTTCCTAAAGTTTCATTTTTTGTTTCAAGTGATCTAAGATCTTCACGGCATTGAATTACCCTGCCATCTAACAAAACAGGAAAATCACGCATGTTATGTACGCATGGCAGTCTATTTATTGGTGAAAGATCTGCTGCACGTAAATCTTCTTTTCTGTTACAAAAGCTATCATATTTTTGAATGATGATATTTACTTTTAACTCATTCCAATAACGGTAAAATTTTTCTATAGATATTTCGTTTCCTTTAAAACGTACAGCTTGTATATATGCATTACTGCCGAATATTTCGGCAATTTTTTTTGCACAGTTAAACGCCTCGTTAAAATTTGCGCCGCGTACTCTTTGATATTCTGCTTCTTCAATAGCGTCTAACGAGACAATAATAGAAAGCGGACTCATATTGTTTTTACGCGCCGCAGCATTTTTTGCAATTGCCGCTATTTCGATAAGTTCGCTCTCCTTCCAGCCTATGCCTGATGTTTCAATAATAAGCGATAGCGCTCTTTTGTCTAACACAGCTTGTATTAAATCTTTTTTTTGCGGGTGTAAAGAAATCTCGCCCCACATAGAAAGGTCTATAACAGCATCACCTGAAAAATCAATAATTTTATTTAGTAGTGCGTCAAAATTACCGCATGTCATATACTCATTGCAGTTTTCTATGCTTTCTGTAATAGCAGGATACGGACAAATTCTGCATTTTTGCGGACAGGCACTGACAACCTGAATAGGATAAAAAGCAGGCAGTGTACGCAAAAGCTCAGGCTTAGTTGTTATTATTTTTTCCGCATCATCTGCAGATGAAAATTTTTCCTCCCAAAATCTTTTTAACAAAAGTAAATTACGTTTACTGTCGGCACAAAGTGATAAACGGTAGGCACGAAGGTCTACCGGCGAAATTTCTGTTTCTATATCAAATGAATTTATATCTTTTTGCAGTACAGAAAAAATCGTATCGCGCATAACAGAAGATGTATCACAGGCGGCAATCTTAGCAAGAAATACAAAAGTTGCAGGCTGCAAAATTTCCGGTGCAAGCCCTTGCGGAAAACCATCGGCATAGCTGTAATCCGCACTGTATTCTATGTGACGGTTTATCATACTTTCTGTAATGTTTTTATCTAAAAACGGACAATCGGCATGTGCAAAATAGACAATATCAAACCCTGTTGATTCTTGCACAATTGTTTCTATAAGATTTATTACATTCCATTCTTTATGCCGCACAATTTTAATCTGTTCAATGTTGCTGCCTAAAATATACTCTTCGTTAAAAGTTTCTGCAGCCAAAATCAAAATTTTTTTGCTTTCTTTAAATGATGCTGCTTTTTCTAATGTAAGCATAAAAGCGTTTTTATTGTCAAACACTTTTTCAAAAGCTTCAGGTTGTATATTTCCGGCAAACAAAACAGAGAGGGCATTCATTTTTACATTATCGGCAATCATGCGCCGTAGGTTCATACCCGCATTTTCATTTTTATTTACGGCGCAATATCACCCATGTAGCGCCAGAGCCGCCTGATTCTGCTTTAGCTTTACCATGTTCACCGGCATAAGGATTTTTTTCTATAAAGCCGCGGCATAAATCGGCTAGGACAAAATTTTCTTTCGAATGATTCCCTTTTCCATGAATAACAAGAATCTTTTCTGCACCGCTTTGGAATGCATCTTCAAAGAATATCTCTAAAGCTGCCAATGCTTCTTGTTTTGTTTTACCGTGCAGATCAATTTGGTCATCACACTTTTTTGCTAAAAGACGGCTGCGTCTTTGTGCAGGTGTTTCCTCGCCTAAAGCATCGTCCTTGTCCTTATTTATGACAGGGTTTTTATCAAGATACTCGGCAAACATGGCTTCAAAATTTTTGCCCGCTTTTTTATCAGAAATCACATCTTTATGCTTGCCTTCCCAATTATCAAGAATTTCTCCAAAATCCATGCTTCCTCCAAAACCCTACGGCTCGAATAATTATTATAACGCTATTACAGGGGTTTATCCAAGTGCAGCCCTCAATGCTATTCCTTAAACACCACGCGGTTTAGCAGCATAGAACTATCACTGGTAAAGCTAAGCCGGTAGCAATAGTCCTTAATCTTGGAACTAACCTTGGCAAATACATCGTAACCGGCCGAGCAAAGCCTTAAGTTTTCAAGGATGTTCAATTCACGGCAGGCAACAACGGCTTCATGCTCTGAAATGGCTAAAATGCGCACGTTTTTGGGATCCGTTTCAACGTGTTTTCCATGTATGCTGTATGATGACACTATTAACGGCTCTATTAGGCGCACGGGAACAGATTCAATATTCTCGTCTAGGCTATACGGAAAGCCTATGCCCCGTACTAAAAAAATCGATATGGGCTGAGGTATGCCTTTTGGATTTATCTTCTCGGTGTGCATGATTTTTAACTTGGCTTTGGTATTGTCCCTAGTGTACTCCGATATGTATATCTGCCCGCCTGATGTATAACTTTCTATGCGTCCGCACAGATTGACATGCTTGCCTATTACGTTATACTTCATGGTTTTATCAGCGCCTATATTGCCCACGATACATTCACCGGTGTTGATCCCTATCCCCATTTTCAAGGATGGGTAGCCGTTTTCTTTGTTCCACTCGTTGACACGCGACATGGTGTTCTGCATCATAATGGCACAGGCAATAGCGTCGTCAGCATGTGTCGTTGAATCTACCGGTGCGCCAAAAATCGTTAGGATGCCGTCGCCCATAAATTCAATCACAGTTCCATTATACTTATGCATCACCTCTACCATCAAACTAAAGTAGTGATTCAACATAGGCACCAATTTGTCAACGTCCAGCATTTCCGATAATCCGGTAAAACCGCGCAGGTCGCTCATTAAAACTGAAATATTCCGCTGCCTACCGCCTAAAGCCTGTGCCTTAGGTGATTCAAGAAGTGAGTTTACGATGTCATCGGACAAGTAACGGCCAAATGTTTCGTGCAGCAGACGGCTGCGCAGGTCAAGCTCGATGTTCAAATACTGGTGACAGTTTTCTGCACGATTAAGCCCGTTAAATATCGCCACTGCCATATCGCGGCAATTTCCGTATCCGCATGCCGCACAATTCAAGAAGTCGCTCTCGCGCTGCTTTTTCATAAGCTTATAAACATTTTTTAGCTCAGTCTCGGTAGGTTGCCTGTAATCCGACAAGAGCCCGCTTAAATCCTGATAGATTCGATTGTATATAGCGGGCTTCCAATACTTTGCAATAAGATCGCCTATCGAGCTGCCTCCATCATCAGATATTTTTTTATTCCGCGAAATATGAATTTTCATGCGCCGTTCAACTTTTGCTTCAAGCCGGTCAAGAGGAAGCCCGTAGTTACCTGAGCCTAGTCCTCCGTTGCACCCAGCCATACAACTTAGGCAGTCAACAATTAGCGGAGTGTTGCCTTCAAGAATCATCTGAGGAATATCCCTAAGATATTGATATACCTGCATATTTCCTTCGATTCGGCGAATACGAAAATCCAGTTCCGGCGCGTCCCGCAGTACTGTTGTCCGCAAGCCGCCTGGCGAAGAAAAAGTCACCGCCCGCTCTGCCACAGGTCCGTCATAAGGCACGGCATCGAATGACATAATGTCGACATTTTCATCCGCCAGATGTTGTTTAAGGCCTATCATGCTAACGTTGTACTCAACATGCATTGTTTCTTCAAACTCGCGTTTTTTCGCAAGACAGGGCGAGATTGCCGCAATTTTGGCACCAGCGTATTTTGGAAAAAATTGGCGGATCATTATAGCCGTGTGGAGCATTGGGCTGTGTACGGGGGCTAGATACGGCAGGAGTTCGCTGTGGTATATTTCGCAAAAACGCACAAGCGCTGCGCAGGGTTGGGCAATCACTACCTGAGGGTTTTTGTCCTTGATATATTCAAGGTATGACTTAGCGGCAAGTTCCGCTCCAAAGGATACATCGAAAACCGCCTTAACTCCGATAGACTTTAGGTAGCCGTTCAGCCGGTAAATATTCTCAAAGGCTGTTACCGCAGCAGGTGCAACAATTGCCACAATCTGAACGCCGTTTGCAATGTCTGCCATGAAAGAATCCGTATCACACATAATCGAACGAGCATGCCGCGTACAGGCGGCGATACAACGCCCGCAACCCAAACAACGATCATGAATGATGTCGATACGATACCCTGAACCGTCAATACATGCCTTAACAGGACATCCTGCTATGCACGAGTGGCAGTTATTGCACTTATCCCGATCCACTCGTATCATCGGTGACGAAGAGCTATTTCTTTTATTCATCGTGCCTAGTATAATATGTTTTAATAATTTCATGCAATGCACATTGATACTTGCGGGTGTGTCACAAAAAATAATGGCAGAGGCAGTCGTTTTTTGGGTATAGGTCTAATATTAGTGACTAATATTAGTGCCAGTCACAACATCATCAACTTAAGAGCTTAAACCTGAAAAATGTGATATAGTGGGATAGGGGGGACTATGTGGAAAAATTATGTCACAAGAGATTTGGGGAAATGAGAGCAACGATCGGTGA
>BTID01000016.1:0-8975 GCA_036245275.1 Termitinemataceae bacterium | reverse complement strand
ACGAAATAGATGGATAAAAAAAAATTCCAAAAAAGTAAAGCGCTATGCTACTTTGCACCATTATTATATGTGGGAGGAAAATATTTTTTAATGGCACATTTAAAGAATTTTAACACGGAGGCACTTTAAAGAATTTTAACACAGAGTTCACAGAGGAACACAGAGGAACACAGAGGGAAGACAAAGAGGGAAAGAAAAGTTCATCAAATCTTCCCTCTCTGTGTACCTCCTTTTACTCTGTGTTAAATTTGCCATTATTTTTTGTTGCAACCAAAAACCAGCGAGCCGTTTACCGAAATCGTAAAATATGTTACCATAGAGCTACCGAAAGTGCCCAAAGAGAATGATGGGACGGCACTTTGGCCATTGTTGCAATGCTTTTTATGCAAAAGCGAGGAGGATTTTGAGATGTTAACAAAAGAATATCCGCAGATAGGAAAGATAGGGGTTAAGGATAGACGTTTAAGTTTGATGCACGGTTGGCAAGGAACAAGTAAAAATCGCACCCTTGCCGCACTTTAAAACCACCTGCTTTTATGCTACACTTTAGTTATGACAGAAGAGAAATTAAATTGGCATTCTGCATTTTATGACGCAATCCGCTTGGAGCTAGAGCCGTATTTGGAAATTTGTATGTTAAAAGATCTTAGCAATAATTAAAAACGTAAAAATTTTAACCGCAGATTACGCAGATAAAAATTAAGAAAATATTTTCTTTTATAGTATCTGTGTTATCTGTTTATATCTGTGTTATTTGTGGTTAAAAGATCTTAGTAATAATTAAAAACGTAAAAATTTTAACCGCAGATTACGCAGATAAAAGTTAAGAAAATATTTTCTTTTGTAGTATCTGTGTTATCTGTTTACATCTGTGTTATCTGTGGTTAAAAGATCTTAGTAATAATTTAGGACGATTGGAATTAAAGCGAATAAAAATCTCCGCCGCAGAGCAGCGGAGATTTTTGTTCTCCCGGAGAATTGCACTGCGGGTTTAATACCCTCTGTTACGCCCCAGAGGCTGCACGTAGCAGGTGCGTGCGTGCAGTGGGTATTAAACCCTACGGCACAAATAATGAGTGAAAGCTCTACAATGTCAAAAAGCGATCATATTGGGGCATACTTGGATGTGCTCTTAAAAGCAAATACAAAAATAGCGGAGGAAATGAGAATGAACGAAGCAAAAGCATTTTATGAAATGTTGGAACGCACCGGAGTCGTTGCTGACTTTGAGGCACGGTTGGCGAAAAATAATGAATAGTGAACAGTTAGTATGTCCGCTTGCAATATGCAGGCGGTTCATTTTTATAATTGCCTTTTCTTTCTGCCCGCTTATTATTTTTATGGGGTGTGATAAGCAAGGAACAAAGAGTAAACAAATGATTGTCTCGCAAGAGAGCGAACATGAATTTCTAACTTCTGTCGGGCGGACTGAACCTAACGATAAAAGTTATAATCAAAAAATAGAATCGGTGTTAACGGAATCCCGCATGCCGCAGGACATTAGCGACAGAATAAAGACTGCAAAGCAAGCACTGTTTCTAGCAGATTTAGACCTTGCTATGCAAGGTGATCCGTATCTATATGCACTGGTTGATAAAGATCATGCACTGCCTAATCCATACATACCGGATGACCTTGTTACGTTAGGCGCAAAAGACAAAAGCTATACCGTTAGCCGCAATAATTTATCATTGCGTAGAATTGCAGAAGAAGCGCTGGAAGAAATGGCATCTGGAGCAAGTTTGGACGGCGTTATATTGCAGGCATCATCAACATACAGATCATATCAGTATCAGGTTGAAGTATACAGCAGAAATGTCCGCGAAAACGGACAAGAAGTTGCCGACCGCGAATCGGCACGTCCCGGATACAGTCAACATCAACTTGGCTTAGTTGTAGATTTTGGTACGATTTCTGATGACTATGCAAACACGGCAGCAGGACGCTGGCTTTTAAAAAATGCACCTACTTACGGCTGGACGCTTTCGTTTCCGGACGGTTACGAAGCAATTACCGGCTACCGCTGGGAATGTTGGCACTATCGTTTTACCGGCAAACCGCTTGCCGAATTCATTGGTGCATGGTTTAACGGCATTCAACAATATGCGCTGCAATTTATTTATGTTTGGCAAAACGGCAAGTTATATTAAACCCTACGGCTTGAATAAAAAGTTCGGGTAGTCGACTACTAAGAAAAAGATAGGTATAATTGAAATATCATGCTAAAAACAATGCGTAACATCGGTATTATGGCGCATATTGATGCCGGTAAGACCACCACGACAGAGCGGATTCTTTTTTACACCGGCAAGAGTCATAAAATTGGTGAAGTTGATGATGGTGAAGCTATTATGGACTGGATGGAGCAGGAGCAGGAGCGCGGAATTACGATTCAGAGCGCGGCGACCACCACATATTGGCGTAAATTCCAAATAAATATTATTGATACGCCCGGTCATGTTGATTTTACTGCTGAAGTTGAACGTAGTTTACGTGTTTTGGACGGTGCGGTGGCGATTTTTGATGCTGTACGAGGCGTTGAGCCGCAAACAGAAACGGTTTGGCGGCAAGCAGAGCGCTATAATGTGCCAGTTATAGGCTACGTAAACAAAATGGACCGCATTGGGGCGGATTTTTTTAATGTTTTGCCGGATATTCAACAAAAATTGGGAGCGGTTCCGCTAGCAATTCAGATTCCTGTAGGCAAAGAAGGCGGTTTTTGCGGTGTAATTGACCTTATCGAGATGTGTTGTCTTAAATTTGAAGGTGCGGAAGGGGATACCGTGCAAAAATGCCCAATTCCTGATGATTTGCAGGCTGTTGCAGCGCAGTGGCGCGATAAGCTTATTGATGCGCTTTCCGGTGTTTCCGAGTCCATTACAGACCTTTATCTAAGCGGGCAGGATATTTTGCCTGATCTTGTGCGTAGCGAAATCCGTGCTGCAGTGCTAAAACGCGCTGTTTTACCGGTTCTAGCCGGTGCTTCGCGCCGTAATATGGGTGTACAGCCGCTTATTGATGCAATCGTAGATTATTTGCCCGCTCCGGACGAAGTATGTCCTGCAACCGCGCACAATATCAAAAAGGATGAAGATATTGCCGTCCCCTGCGACCCCAAAGGGCAGCCATTGGGACTGGTTTTTAAGATTCAAAATGACCGCGAGGCAGGCAGTTTATGTTATATCAGGATGTATTCCGGTAAATTAACACCGGGGACAGCGGTCTTTAATCATGTAAAACGTAAAAAAGAGCGCGCAAACCGTATTTTACGCATGCATTCAAATAAATCAGAGCCTTTGGATGAGCTTTGTGCAGGTGATATTGGTGTAATTATCGGGATGAAACTTGCGCAAACCGGTGATACTATAGGAAATGAGGGTTTTCCAGCGGTTTTAGAGAAGATGCAATTTCCAGAACCAGTCATTTCGGTATCAATCGAACCAAAAACAACATCGGAGCGTGATAAACTAAAAGATATTTTGGCGCTTTTATCAAAAGAAGACCCCACTTTTACTACGCACGAAAGTGAAGATACAGGCGAGCTTATCATTTCCGGTATGGGCGAGCTTCATTTGGAGGTGCTTGTAACAAGGATTTTAAAAGAGTTCAAAGTGGAGGCTCAGGTTGGAAATCCGCAGGTAACATACCGCGAATCAATAAGTACAGCCATAGACCACAAACAAAACTTTTCGCGGACTATTGCCGGCAAGGAAAATTGTGCAGGTCTTACAATTCATCTTGAACCATTGGAGCGCGGCAGCGGGAATCATTATACATGCACCGTTAAAAAAGGCACAGTGCCGCAGGAGATTTTTGATGCAGTTGAGCGGGGCTTTACAGGAGCATTTGCAAGCGGCATAGTTTTAGGATATCCATGCATAGATGTCGGCGTAAGTCTTACCTCGATAGAATATTCAGAGGTGACAGGCACCGAGTTTGCCTTTGAGGCATGTGCCAGTGCAGCGTTTGACGATGCCTGCCGCAATGCTGCACCGATTTTATTGGAGCCGATCATGGCACTGCAATTAACAAGTCCTAAAGAATTTACAGGCGATGTTATTAGTCTTGTAAATCAGCGCGGGGGGCAAGTTGCTAATATGGAATCAAAGCCGGCAATAGACGAAATAAAAGCATTTGCCCCTATGGAGCGTATGTTTGGTTTTATGACAGCGTTAAGATCGCAAAGCCAAGGCAGAGCATCTTTTACAATGGAATTTTCGCGGTTCGAAAAGAAAGCACGGTAAACAGTACTAATTATGAATAGTTTTCAGTCACTTTTAACTTTTTTGTTTGGGAAAACAAGCCCCGAAGAAAAACAGCGCCGCAGGCTTTTAAAGCAAATTACAAAAGATATAAAACAAAGCCGCTATAAAACATTTTACAAAACATCTACAAGAAATATCATGCCGGATTTTGCATTGATTATGTTTGATTTTAATAATACATTTACTTTTATGCGCGCCTCGTTAGCACACGCAGAGCAATCAGAAGTTTTAAAACAACTTGTTGTGGATGAATTTTTAAACGACCATCAAAAATCGCTAATCGATCATTTAGATATAAGTCAAATAAAAAAAGAAGGCTGCGAAAAACCGTCTTATGAATTAGAAAGAGATGTTAAAGGCCGTATAGAAAATTTATGCGACTCTTTTAACGAGGACTTATGCCTTGCAATTGATAAAACATATCGTCAGTTAATATCTTTTGTATGGCTTGTCAATTATGATTATTTTACACTGTTGCAAAAACTAGATACACAATTTGTAAATGCAACAAATTATAAACCTCATTTTTATAAAATAAATATAGGTTTTGTAGCAGAAGATATAAAAGATTTTTTATCGATTGTAGAAACATTCGATATGGAAAGCAATTGGGAACTAATTTTTAAAATATTAAAAAATTTTAATGTGCAAAATTTAATTACAGTCGGCAAATGGCAAAATTTATTAAAACGTTTACACAATATTTTGTATTCAAGAATCCTTATTCTGATAATTTGCCATGGCGAAGATGATCCGTATTGGAACAATAACGTAATAATTCCACATAAAAGAATTTCAAAAGAGTTTCTTAACGAAACAGTTGATAAAGCAGAAGAAGAGTTGGAAACACTTACAGAACAAACAAAATCAAAACAAATAAAAGGTCTGTTAAAAAAGGTTTTTGATACAGAAGACATACCCTGTATTGCAAGATACTACACGGAAGAAACAGAAAAAAATATTGCACGCAGCGACGCGTTAAACTTTACATATACTGAAGTGTACAACTGGTTACTTGTTTTTGAATCGACATGGTATCCAATCCTTATTGATATATGCGACATGATTATTGTTTACGGAGAATCAAACAGCAGAGCGGTAAAGCAGGATCTTTCCACTGTATTGCAGGATTTTACAGAAAGCAATGCTAAATTTAATAAATTCGATTCAGCTTTATCTGGAACAGAAGAATACGGAGCTAAGTTAAAGTACTTTAGCACAAAGGTCATACAAGGACAACAAGGCGGCGCATCACTTGCAAAATTTATTTCCAAAATAAATTCAAACGCAAAAGAAGTAATCGAAAGTGAATTAAGCCAATTAAAAAAAATCAAAAACCAAATTCATAAATTCTCGCTACTAAGCGGCAATACATTAACAGGCGAAATAAAAAATTGGCGCACAATACAAAAAATGCTAAAAGAAAAAAAATACGATCTTGAAAATATCGCCCTGCGCATGGATAACTTTTTTAATCTTATGAAATACGCAGGTTTCGACATAGACACAACCGATCAATCAGGGCAAGGTGTCAATTTTTATAACTAGCGTTTTTCTTGGTTCTTTTCTTTTTCTTTGTTTATTTTTGCTTCCAGCTTGTCGATGATTTTGTCGATTAAGGGATTTATGTCATATTCAGTTTCTTTAACAATAGCCGTAGCACCCCATTTGAATTTCACAGACGATTCCGCAGTGTACTGAGCTGCGTCTTTTGCAAACGTAAATATAACATCGTTGATAAGATTTTCCGCCTTCCTTATGCGTGCAATCTTTTTGTCCAGATATTCACGTTCCTCGTCCTTGAGTGAAAAATGCAAAGCTTTAATATCAATGTTCATTGTATCCTCCTTTATCAAAAGTGTAACACGATAGACAAGTCATGGGCAAGCGGACTCAATGTGTCCGGGCTACGGCTACGAATTGCTGAGATACAAAACACCAATTGACAAAAAACAACACACCCTATATATTGAAAGTATGAGCTGTATTCATTTCAAAAATATTTGTCATTCTGCAGTGGGTATGCCCTCAGAGCAAATAGAATATAGCCCCCCCCCCGATAAATTTCGTTTTACATATATTATTTTAATTGCCTGTGTAGACAATTTTTCTAGGCTTGATGCCCCGCATTCGAGGCTTTTTGCGTATATACACGAGCGTTTGTTCGTGTACAAGGAGTTAAGTGCCATAGAAACCCAGAACTGATCAGAAGACACGCCGCCCTCCACAGCTGCGCGAAGGCAAAGAAATGTTTTGGATAGATGGGCAAAATTTAACTTAACTCCAACTATAGGAGGCAGTAATGAAAACTGCAAAAAATGTATGGAGCAAAATGCTCAAAATGGGAATTATCAGCATAGTTCTGATATTCGTCGTGGTGTTTAGTGGTTATGCTAAGCCCAAAAAAGCACCTAGTCTAAAAAATATTGAAACATCAACAACAACAATAAATGGTATTCCTGTAACAATGCTAGAAAGTGAATGGCAAGGGTTAAATTTATTATTTCATCGAACGGATATACTTTTTATGAATTCTGAAAAAAGAGTTATGAGAATGGTAAATACAACTATGTCTAGCCGGTGGAATGAAATGAAAGATATTGTTACAAGAATAAATAATACATTGAAATTGGAATAGTAGTTATGCTCGTAACAAATTTTAATAGCACATTTAAATAGTTTTATCATAGAAGAAAAACATGGAGTAACATAGAACTCCTTACTAAAATCTAAATAATAAACCGATTGCCTAACTTTCGTTTAAAAATGCGGATATTGTAGAAGTGATCGTTTTCCATGTTTCAGTGCCGACACAATTTGCATCAATTATTAAATGATAGAATTTGGGGCGGATGTCTGATTGCGGTTCGCTATGAATAGTTACCAACTTCCAATTTGACAGTGAATATTTTTTTATAATTTTTTTTAGTTGTACATTGCTGATTACCTCATCTTTTTTGTCTATAAAGACCAATGTATCAATATTTAAAGGGGGCTTTTTTTTAAATTGTTTTTTTAATTCAAAAAGAGCTTTGTATGCCCCTATGGAAGTGCCGTCATTTGCACGGTAAGCAATAGGGCTTTTACTTTTTATGATCTTATCGTCTTTTGCAAAAATACCTGCAATCTTTATGGCACAAGCTATATTTTTTGTTGCAATTGCAGGTGCAAACAAAATCATTTTTGAAAACATTTTTTCTTGTGCGGCATCATCAATCATGTTGATCATGTTAACCGGAAACACAAGCGCACCAAGCGAAAATCCTGCAAAGTAAAGCGGCACATTTTTTTTAGCAGCAATCTCGCTTGCCTTGTTATATGCCATAGATGCCTCGTTTATCCACACATCGGCAGTAACAGACTTCATTGCACCGGCATCTTTTGTTTGACCGCTTAACACTGCAAGCATCACATCAAAACCATTATCTAAAAAAGTTTTTACAATGGTGTTTTCTTGTGTGCCGCTGCCCATAGCATCTGCTTGAACATTTAAGCCGCCGCAGACCACAACAATACCTAACACCAGAGGCGTAACAGTTTCAAAAAAAATCACACCGACACTGCCTTTCGCACACGCGTAATAGACACAGCTTTTCCGCAATCATCAATATCAATTAAAACGCCCTGCAGTTCCAGACAATCCCATGCATCTTTTTTCCAATGGGGGATGCCGGTAATAAACTCAGCTATGCATGATTTTGCTTCGCAGCCGCCTACGGATAATTGACTGCCTGTTCTTCCTGCATCTGTAATTACGGCAGTGCCGTTATGCAGTACGGTTTCGTCTGCAGTTTGCACACGGCAATGCGATCCGATAACGGCAGAACACAAACCATCTGCCGCATAAAACAATGTTTGCTTTTCTGCGCTTGCTGCAGCATGGTAATCGACGATAACAAACGGTGTTTGTGAGCGCAAGTTTTCCAAAAGACCTTTTAAACCTGCAATAGGATTTTCCGAATGAAACCGCGAAAACTCTGCCTGCCCCAACAAAACCGCAACGGCAATCTTTTTATCTGTGCACTTAAAAACACCATAGCCAAAGCCCGGAACATCACCATTTAGGTTTGCAGGACGCAGTATAAAAGGCAGCCTTTCAAGATCTTCTGTTAAATCCTTCTTGGCAAAACAAAAATCACCGCAAGAAAGAACATTGGCACCTAGTTTTTTTATATACAAGGCATGCTCTTTACCAAGCCCCTTAGCACCGGTAGCCCCGTCTGCACATGCAATGACAAAATCCGGTTTTAGCTCCGCTTTAACAAGAGCAATTGCCTTCTTAAATGTAAAAACCCCTGCCTTGCCGACAATTTCTGCCACATATAAAACACGCATTGTTTACTCACTTAAAAAAGGTGAACCATAAGCCGGGTTCTGTTTAGTGCTGTCATCTATCTTGTCTTTTTTTTACAAAAAAGCTTAACGCAGCCTACCCGTGCGTGTTAAGTGGGCACTTACGCACTGTTTAGCTTTGCTCCTGATGAGGTTTGCAATGCGGAGCTTGTTACCAAGCAACCGGCGGTCTCTTACACCGCCTTTTCACCCTTACCGCAAGCGGCGGTATATTTTCTGTTGCACTGTCTGTCCTGTTTCTGCAAATATTTGCAAAAACAGTCCCGGATGTTATCCGGCATCATGCCCTGCGGAGCCCGGACTTTCCTCGGACATAGATGCAAATGCACCATGTCCGCGACAGCTTGGTTCACCGCT
>BTID01000015.1:0-9386 GCA_036245275.1 Termitinemataceae bacterium | reverse complement strand
GTAGGCGTTGCTGGGTTTTGGCGCAAACTCATTCCGCAGGCAAATTTTTTGGCGCCTGCTGTTTTGTATAATCCTGCGGAGGCGTCAACATTTGACGGGGGAAGAGAGGTTTTTGCCTGCTCCATTCGGGGTTGCGCTCCACGCGGGGGCGTGGGATTTTGTTGCGTAGGCGTTGCTGGGTTTTGGCGCAAACTCATTACGCAGTCAAATTTTTTGGCGCCTGCTGGTTTAGATAATTCTGCAGAGGTGTCAACATTTGACGCGGGAAGAGAGGTTTGGGTATCAGTTTGCTGTTTGGGTGTGTTTGTGGTTAAAGTACGATAGTAATCTACCGAAAATGTTAGTGAATTATGTTTGTTGTTCTTGGGACAAGAACTTTTCTCTAAAGATACACTACCTACATGCCGAGTGTGTGTGTGTGTACGAATTCGACATATTCAGCCTGCTAGCGGGGGCGTGTGTACCTTGCGCTTTCTTGCAGAATGGGGAAATTGTTGTGTTGTTGCTAAATAATGTCATATTGATATTATAGGCATAACGTGGGGAAAAAAACAAGTGGCGGGGGGATTTTTATTTGCAAGCAAGACAGTGATCCATGGCTTGCAGAAACAGTAAAACACTCAGTTTTGAACGAACAAACCGATTTACAATCTTAAGGTACAGTGAATTGCTTTTGGATTATAAACTGACTATAATAAAATATAACTTTTTAGCAGCAATATGAAAACCAAAGATTTTTATTTTAAACTTCCTCAAAATCTAATCGCCCAATATCCTGTAGATAAACGCGGCTGTGATAAACTTTTAGTGCTTGATAGGATAACCGGAAATCTGCAACATCGCTTGGTGCGTGATCTACCACAGCTTATTCCGCGCGGCAGTCTTTTGGTTTTTAATAATTCTAAGGTACGCAAAGCGCGCATTTACGGCACTGCAAAAGATACTGGCAAGATTGTTGAATTTTTATTGTTGCGGCCTTCCGTAAATGGTTTTTCGCAATGGCTTGTTATGTTAAAAAAATCCCGCAAGATTGCAGATGGCAGCCGTTTTGTTTTTCCTGCGAATGTACAGGCATCGCTGTCCGGTGAAGTTGAAAAATTCCGGTTGCTGCATTTTGACAATCCTATTGATGAACAGTATCTTGAACAATACGGTTATGTGCCATTACCGCCATACATAAAACGAAATGATCAAAACCATTTTTCTTTTGATGATGAAACGCGCTATCAAACTATCTATGCAAAAAATACCGGATCTGTTGCCTCGCCTACTGCCGGTTTGCATTGGACAGATGAAATGTTTGCAGAGCTTAAAGAACGTGGCATAGAAACAACATTTGTAACACTGCATGTAGGAGGCGGAACTTTCTTGCCGGTGCGTAGCGAAAATGTAGAGGATCACACCATGCACAAAGAATATTTTTTTATTGATAACGATTCCGCAAACAAGATCGAGCGGGCTAAAACAGAGGGGCGTCCGCTTATCGCAGTAGGCACTACAACTTTGCGCACACTTGAATCTGCATGGCAAAATGGAAAACTTGTACGCGGCGAAAGCTCCACATCGATTTTTATTTACGGCGATTATCAGTTTAAAACAGCCGAATCACTTTTTACAAATTTTCATACACCTGAATCCACACTATTGATGTTGGTATCTTCGTTTGCTGGTGCACATTCAAATGCAGAACATGGACGCAAAATGATCTTTGATGCTTACAACGAGGCTATCAAAAATAACTACAAGTTTTTTTCTTATGGCGATGCTATGTTGATTTTGTAAACACAAGCTCTGTTATGGGTCTGCCTGCTTTAACTGCCCTTTCTTCAAACTTTGTTTTTGGCCGTGCATGTAAAATATCGGTGTTAGACGCAATAAGCTGCGGTGTAGCTGATAATTCGGCAAAGGCAAAATCTGCATATTCTTTCCAGTCTGTAACAAAATGAATATACGGCAAGCTATTTCTTGATTTGTCCGTGCCGGTAACATGCTGGTATTCTAATTTAGAAGCCAGTAAATCTGTAAAAGGACGTTTGACAAGCCTTCGTTTATGGTGCTTTTTTTTTGGCCACGGGTCTGCAAAAAAAATATGGAATGTACTAATGGAACAATCGGGAATCATTTTTTGTAAAATTTCAACGGCATCACCTTCGATAATTCTTATATTATTAATCTGCATGTTTTCTATGCGCCATAAAAGTTTGCCTATGCCCGCTTTAAAAACTTCTATGCCTATATAATTAATTTCAGGATTATCTTTTGCAATAATGGCCGTTGCCTGTCCTTGACCAAACCCTATTTCAATTACAACCGGATTGGTATTGTTAAAAATTGTTTTATAGTTTAATGGTATTTCAGATAACGGGATACAAATACTATCATGCAGATTGATATATGACCTTTCTTGCGCAACAGTCATTCTTCCGCCGCGTAAACAAAAACTTTTTACCGATTTGTATTCCATTCCATTCAATTCTTTCTAAATTATGGAGATGTATGCAGAGGGTTTAGTTTTGTCGTTGCGGAAACCGAATTTGCAGGATCATTTGCCCACAATCCAACACTTACAACATCAGCGCCTAAATTTAATTCGGCAATTGTTCCTGTCTTTTTTGGTACAGGAATAATGCTTTTAAATTCGCCGCTGGGACCGTAGCAAACAAATGAATTATCAGGGTACTGAGATTCTATAACATAGTTTCCTTCTGTAACGGTAAACTTTGGAAACGGAAAACGGCTTTGAGCCGCACCGTCAAATCCAAATGTTCTTGCAGTTTGATCACCGCCCTTATCAATGAGTACCGCCCTGTATTGACCGCTTGGAATAGGCTCCCCGCTTGGCATAGCAAAATCACGGCTGCCTATCCATGTGTTAGAGTCTTCTGTTAACAGCGTCCATCTATCCGGTGTTATCTTCCACAACAAGCCTTCAAAATCGTTGTAAAGCCTAAGTTCTGCGATATCGTCCACGCCGTCTTCGTCATTGGCAAGCACAAAAAATGTTATGTGTTGTACAAAAGTAGAATCTTCTGATTCTGTATAAACAATCTGCATAAATGAATACGCCAACGTAGGCGCATTGCTTGAACATAAAGATAATAGCAAACTGATAATCGCTATAATCAAAAATTTAAACAAGCTTTTTAATTTTGTTGTGCGTTTCATATTTATAAAATTGACTCTTCCTTCCAAATTGCATTGCTGCCGGAATCACGTCCTTTAAAAGCAACAATTTTTGAATAGCCTGCCTCAATCAAAAAAGAACGTGCTTCTTTGTAGGAGCCGTCTAAATGTTCCGGTTTATGTGCATCTGAATTCAGTATAACAGGAACATGATTTTTATTCAGCATACTTAAAAAATATTTTGAAGGATACGGTTCTTTTGTCCAGCCTCTATTCATACCGCCGGTATTTACTTCTGTAACTATTTTTAAATCTGATATAGTTTCCACTATACTCGCTATTTGTTTTTTGTAGAGATCATCATTTTCATCAAAAAATTGATTGTTGCTATTAAATTTTTTTATTAAATCCACATGAGAAAGAATATCAAATCCGCCCAGATTCAACATGTGTTCTATGTTTGTGTAATATTTTTTGATAAGCGCATAACAATCGCCGTTAAAATCTTCTTTTACTAATTGATCAAACTCGTTTACGCAAGCATCAACACACCGTGTTTTTGTAACAAAATGAACAGAACCCAAAATGTAATCCAGTTTATTTGTTTTTATATCCCAATCTAAAGGGCTTACATATATACGGTCAGCTTCTATGTGGTCTGCTTCTAATCCCAAAAAGACATCAAACTTTTCCGACCATTTCTTTTTTGCTTCCATGATGTCGGCAACATATTTTGGGAAGTCCTCGTTTTTCATGTTTGATTCGCTTGCAATACCGTATTCCGGTTTTAGCGGTGCGTGGGCAGAAAACCCTATTGCCGAAAACCCTTTATTAAATGCAGCATTACAATAATCTGCTACACTGCCATGACCGTCACAATAATCAGTATGTACATGTAATGATTGACATTGCTTGGCAATATGCGAAGCATTATGATACATCATTACTTTATCCGCTCGCTAGCAGTGTTGTTTATTGTCCATACATTTTCTTTTTTTTCAAAGCATGTTTTGTTAAGCTGTGTAATCCTGCCGTCTTCTGTACTAAGCCTTACTGTCCCCAAAATAATATTTACTTCTGTCACTTTCCAAAGAACATTATTCCACATTATTTTTGTACCCTCAGGTGGAATAATATGACGCTGTTCTGCATAAAAATCATGCTCGTAATCAAGACAGCATAAAAGCCTACCGCAGCAACCCGAAATCTTCATTGAGCTCAGAGAAAGATTTTGGTCTTTTGCCATTTTTATAGAAACAGGTTTTAATTTTTCTGAAAATGAATTGCAGCAAAATTTACGTCCGCATATACCTAAACCACCTAACACACGTGTTTCATCACGTATACCAATTTGACGTAACTCAATGCGTGTTTTAAAAATAACGACAAGATCTTTAACCAGCTCTCTAAAATCAACACGGCTTTCTGCAGTAAAGAAAAATAATATCTTTGAATTTTCAAACAAGTAATGAACATTGACAAGTTTCATATCAAGTTTATGTTCCTGTATTTTTGTTTTACAAATATCAAATGCGGATTTTTCCTTTGCTATATTTTCTTCCACTTGTTCTATATCTTTTTCTGTAGCAATACGTTCAATTTTATAAACACGTAAAAGCTGCGTTTTTGAATTTACGATGCCTACAACATTAACCATATCTTTGCCGTAGCGTGTATTTAATAGAACATTGGTGCCTTTGGTCAAACCCGCATCTGACCAAACTCCAAAAATATTTTCGCACGAGTAGTCTAAATGTAATTGATACACAACAGAGCTACCGGAAATTTGCTCAGCAGAAACCTGAGCATCCCCTGCATCAACAGTAACTTCACTTCCGTCTATTTCGTAATCTGTCACATTTTCTATACCGGAATCTTCGGTTTCTACATAATCGTCATTTAAAGTATTTTCATCTTCGTTCATGTTATCTCCCTAAGCGCATATTGCAAGTAAACCTTATTTATATCTCTATCGCATATAGCGTCTAACTCTCACCGCAATAAATCAACTACCAATCCATTTATTTCTTCTATGCTTGCAAGCAATTTTATTTGCGGTGCCTGCGACATTATAATTGATGCCGCAAGATTATCCAGTTTTTGGTCAATTATTTTTATGCTTGAATATACATTTAGCTTTCGCCGCACTTCAGGATCTTTTACATCTTTGTACTGCGGTTTTTGCATATTCATAATGCCTTTTTCTTTTTCTACAGTATACACATTATCTACAACATAGTTTATGAATTTTTTTATACTTTCGCGATACTGCACTATTTGATTCGGGTAGGGATACTTTATAAGATCCTCACCGCAGCTATGTACATCATCTAATAAGTTTTCTAGTGCCTGTTTTGTTTCTGCGATATTTGTTTCTTCTGTCAATTTTCTGTTCAAAAGTTTAGAAAATGCTGATGATTTTCTTGATTTTGACTGATGCACTCCAGCAAGATGCCTTTGATTCACACCGGATTTGGTATTGCTGTTTTTTAAATTTTGCTTTGACGCTATTTCGATTGCCGCAGAATTATTCAGCACAGAATTTGAAAGTGCTGCCGGATTCCAATTACCTACTTCCACTGACAGATTCCCTTTTAGATTTGGGCCGCGCATGGGAGGGGACAGATAAAACCTGACGCACAGCTTTAGCATCGTTGTATTCGGCTATTGCTAAATCCCATTTTTCATCATCGTTGCAGACTATAATTTTTCCGTGAATGATACAGCCTTCTTCTGCCTGTATGCGCCGTGTTATTACATCACCTAACACAAGCCCTGTCGAAAGCACAATAAGATTATCGCTGGCAATAACATTGCCATAAACAACGCCGCCCACCGTAACTGATGTGCCGTTTATATTGCTCTTTAGACGTGCGTTTTCGCCTACAACTATGCGCCCACGAACACTAAGGTCTCCGCGTATATTGCCGTCTATACGCGTAAATCCTGCAGCCTCAATATCACCTTGGACACTTGAACCTGCACCTACCATTGTGTTTATAGAAAAATCTCTGTTATTAGCTTTTACCGCCATTAAGATTTACCCGACCGGCGCTTGAACGAATGTTAAGGAATTTATACGGGTCAACAACATCAGAACCTATGTGGACTTCGTAGTGAACATGCGGACCTGTAGAACGCCCTGTATTACCAATTAAGCCTATAACTTCACCTTGCTGAACACGTTGTCCCATCCTAACTTTGAATGACTGCATATGCCCATAGCGGGTATAAAAACCATGTTTATGCCGGATAATAACATAATTTCCAAAACCGCCGGCATCGTAATCCATAGTAACAACCTGTCCGTCAGCGGTAGCAACAATAGGATCGCCTTGTCTGTATGTGGATAAATCAATGCCCTTATGCACATAAATCTGCCCTGTAAAAGGATCGGCATTTTCGCCAAAAAACATTGATATATGACCAATTCCGCCTTTAATAGGCCAGATATTAGGGACCTCAGTTAAAAGCGAGCTTTGAGAATCCAAAAGTGTGCCCATTTCTTTTATAGGAACAACTGCACTGGAAAGGTAATTTGCCAAAGTGCGTATATCATCAGCCTCGCGCAACCGCCCTTCTGCAGTTTCTCGCATATCAAAAAATGATGAAAGATCACCGGAACCTGCTGTTTTAGATAAATCCTTTTCTATATCCACACCCAAGGACGAAAAAACTCCGGAAAGTGTTGCCTGAAATGTCTTTGCCTCGCGCCACAAAATGTTCATTTCATCTCGAAGCTGATCTAAACTGGCTTGAGCATCCTTTAAACGGCTGTCTTTATTTGATAAATCACTCTGATGTTTGCTGTAGGAAGTGCCGTACCACAGGAAAGAAGCCACAATTGATGCCAGTACCAACGCTACAAAACACAGGGAAAAGAAAGTAACTTGTAAATTATAGACTTTTTTTTCGGAATGAGGAACCAAAACAATGGTATAACGTCTTTTCATAAGCTTAAAAAGCTCTGCACAGAACGCCGACACTGATACGGCAAGAGATTTAAAGAACTTTTTTACTTGACGAACTATGTTATTTTCAATTCGCTTGTAATCATGTACCTGAGCCAAAAAGACACCTCATAAGTTACTATCGGCAATTCACCGATAAATATTTAGTTTTTATTTATATCACTATACCTCTTAAAGTCTATAAGCCAACGAAAAAAAAGTCAAGCCTAAATTATCGTGTGTGATCGCGAACCCTTGCAAGCAATCCGTTTACGGATTTATAATGTAGATAGACATTCGAGCGTTCGTCTTGAATGAATGTTAATAGAAATATCATAAGGAGTTTGATTATGGATTTTGCTCAAAAAATGAAAGAAAAAGCCAAAAAAGCGCAGAAGAAGCTTGTTTTGGCAGAGGGTCACGAGCCGCGCACAGTTACCGCAGCCCGCAAGATTATTGACGAAAAACTTGTATCTGAGGTTGTGCTCGTAGGTGCAAAGGCTGAAGTAGAGGCTGTTGCCGCAAAAGAAGGCGTTAGCCTTGACGGCATTACTATTGTAGACCCCGCAACTTCGCCTAACTTGGACAAATATGCAAAAGCGTATTTCGATATGTTGCACGCAAAGGAAGAAGCCAAAAAAGCCAAAGGTCAGACTGTTGACAAGCCTATTACTGAAGACAAAGCAAAGAAAGATATTCAAAACTTCCTTCGCTGGGGAGCTATGATGGTAAATCTAGGCGATTCCGATGCAATGGTAGCGGGTGCGTTAAGCGCAACAGCCGATGTTCTGCGCGCAGGTTTGCAGATTATCGGCACTGAAAAAGGCTCTAAAACAGCATCGTCCTGCTTTGTTATGCAAGTTCCTGACCAAAAATGGGGTGCAGGCGGCAGTTTAATATTTAGCGACTGCGCAGTATTACCTGACCCGACAGCCGAACAAATGGCAGACATTGCAGCAAGCGCCGCAAAATCATGCCGCGCTCTGCTTGACGCTGAACCCTACGTTGCCTTAATGTCGTTTTCTACAAAAGGGTCGGCAGCGCATGATCACGTAACAAAAGTGCAGGAAGCAACAAAGATTTTAGCAAGCCGCAATCCTGATTTTAAGTTTGACGGCGAATTGCAGGCCGACGCAGCTTTAGTAGCATCTGTTACTAAACAAAAAGCACCCGGCAGCCCAATCGAAGGCAAAGTCAACACATTAATATTCCCGAACTTGAGTGCTGGTAACATCGGCTACAAATTAGTTCAACGCTTAGGCAATGCCAGCGCATTTGGTCCAATCCTACAAGGTTTCGCAAAACCAATCAGCGACCTTAGCCGCGGCTGCAACGTAGAAGACATCGTTGTAACCTCAGCCGTTACATTGGCACTCTGCAAGTAAGCAGTACCGCAAAGAAAGCTCAGAATCCACGCCTAAGTTGGCAAGGATTCTGAGTGCCACTTACAATTAATTCATGGCATCCGATGTACACTGTCACCCTTTTGACTTATCAAAATTACACCTTGACTGCGAAGTGCAGCGCAGCAAATTGACTATTCCTTGTCTTTCAAGCGCGTGGAATAATGAAGACTGGACGCACAATGAAACATTATCAAAAAATGCTCTGGGTGCGCAGATGTTGCTGGGATTTGCTGTGCACCCGCAGTTGCCGGCTAGTGATACCTACACAAATGATGCCTTACTGTTACTGAACAACCTTGTCCTAAAAAAAAGAATCCATGCGATAGGCGAGACAGGTTTTGATTTTTTTAACGAAAATTTTAAACGCACTGAACAGATTCAAACAGAGCTTTTTGAATCCCATTTGAAGTATGCTATTGATTTTGAACTCCCTATGGTTTTACATATTCGTAAAGCCATGCAGAAAATTTTTTCTTATTCAAAACAATTAAAAAAAGTTAAAGCTGTCATTTTTCATTCATATTCGTCAACTGCCGAAGATGCTGTTTCTTTGCTTAAACATGGTGTAAACGCATATTTTTCGTTTGGAAATGCGATATGTTTAAATCATAAAACAGCACAAAGGGCATGCGCACAGATTCCTGCCGACAGGCTGTTATTTGAAACAGACGCACCATACCAGCCGCTTGGCGGCAAGCAATTTTCAACTTATGCTGATATTTTTGGTGTCATAAAACAAGCGGCATTGCTGCGCCAAAATATCAATCCTATAAGTGCGGCGGAACTTGAACATATAAGCGATAAAACTTTTAAAAAAATATTGGCACCGCCGCAAAAAAAACTGCCGCCGCAAGAATCAAAACCGATTTAACGCTGCGTTTTGTTTTTGTTTTCTCTGCGTCTGTAT
>BTID01000014.1:0-9946 GCA_036245275.1 Termitinemataceae bacterium | reverse complement strand
TGATTTTGTTTCTACAGAAGACGGCACGGGAATTGTACACACAGCGCCCGGATTCGGCGAAGACGACAACCGTATTCTGCGCGGAACTGGTATACCTACAATTTGTCCTATAGATGCGGAATGTAAATTCACAGCGGAGGTGCCGGACTATGAAGGACGATTCGTAAAAGATTGCGACAAAGATATTATGGAGCGCTTAAAAATTGAAGGCAAGCTTGTGCAGCGAAATCAGATATTGCATGCATATCCTCACTGCTGGAGGTGCGGACATCCGCTTATATACCGTGCAATTGGATCGTGGTTTGTTGACGTACAAAAAATAAAACAAGATATGCTTTTAGCAAACCAAGAAATTAAATGGATACCAGATCACATCAAAGATGGACGCTTTGGAAAATGGTTAGAAGGCGCGCGCGATTGGGCTATCACCCGCAACCGCTATTGGGGTAATCCGTTGCCAATCTGGAAGTGCCCTGATTGCGGAAAAACAATTTGCATAGGAAGCCGCAAAGAATTAAAAGAGCTTGCAGGTTTATCAGAAGACCCGCAGGATCTGCACAAACATTTTGTAGATAATATCACAATCAAATGTGAATGCGGCGGAACTATGCAGCGTATTCCCGAAGTACTGGACTGCTGGTTTGAATCGGGGGCTATGCCCTATGCGCAGCAACACTATCCGTTTGAAAATAAAGAATTTTTTGAAACACATTTTCCGGCAGACTTTATTAACGAAGGTCTAGATCAAACACGCGGCTGGTTTTACACGTTGACAATTTTAGCGGCGGCATTATTTAAAAGGCCTGCATTTAAAAATTGTATCGTCTCCGGTTTGGTATTAGCGCAAGACGGAAAAAAAATGTCAAAGAGTTTGCGCAACTTTACAGACCCTATGCTTGCTGTAAATATGTTTGGTGCAGATGCAATGAGGCTCTTTTTAATTCATTCAAGTGTTGTAAAAGCAGATGACTTGCGCTATAGCGATGACGCTGTGCGCGATGTTTTAAAGAGCATCATCATTCCATTATGGAACGCTTACGGATTTTTTGTAACTTATGCAAATATTGATAAAATTACAGTTAACGATCTAAGCACCTCTCCTGCTAACCCCTTGGATAAATGGATTATGTCAGCTTCGCAAACATTGATAAAAGATGTAACGCTTGCACTTGATAACTACAATATGTCAGGCGCGATTGATCCAATACTTAATTTTATCGACCTGCTGAACAACTGGTACATACGCCGCAGCCGCCGCCGTTTTTGGCGCAGCGGAAATGATACCGACAAATTGGAAGCATACACCGTGTTACATAGTGCGCTAAAAACTTTGATCACTATTGCATGTCCGTTTATGCCTTTTACGACAGAAGCTATTTGGCAGAATCTGCGCTGTGGTAGCGGTGATGACATGTCTTCATATCCAATCTCTGTTCATTTAACCGACTGGCCTATTGCACAAGAAAAATTTATAGACCGCGAATTGGAATTCAAAATGGCTGTGGTACAACATGCTGTGCAATTAGGACGGGCGCTGCGCTCAAAATATGACATCAAAGTACGTCAGCCTTTGCTTATGGTAAAACTTGTTACACGCAATACAGATGAAAAAAATGCCCTCTTGGAAATGCAAGATATTATCGGCGAAGAACTCAATGTAAAAGAAGTACATTTTAGCGGCAACGAAGATGAACTTGTTGAATACAGCGCAAAGGCAAACTTTCGGGTTCTTGGAAAAGAACTTGGCAAAAACATGAAGGCAGCCGGTGCAAAAATCGAAACACTAAAACGCAAAGAGATACAAGCAATACTTGACGGCTCTACACTAAGTATCGAAGTAGAAGGACAGACCATAGACCTTACCGCAGAAAAACTAGACATAAAACGCATAGAAAAAAGCGGATTTAAAGTACTTAACGAAGGCAGTCTTACTGTCGCACTTGACACAGAAATCACTGAATCGCTTTCAAGGGAAGGTGATGTACGCGATCTTGTGCGCGGCATACAAAATCTGCGTAAAGATTCAGGGCTTGATGTAAGCGACCGCATAAGTTTAACTGTATTCGGCAGTGATAAACTTAAAGCCGCTTATGAATCGTTTTCAGAGTATATAGCGTCTGAAACACTGGCTGTAAGCGTCGAATGGGCATCTAAATCCGGACAAAAAGAAATTGAAGCAGTAGATGAAAGCTGGTTGGCGGCTTTGGAGAAGGTGTAGAAATTATGCTTTTAGAGCCATTGACTTTTTGCCGTTTTTGCCGCAAAATATAATTAAAGATTAAGGGGGCTTTTAGCTCAGTTGGTTAGAGCCGCGGACTCATAATCCGTTGGTCCCTGGTTCAAGTCCAGGAAGGCCCATTTTTTACATTCGTCCGCCCATCATAGCTTGCAGGGCGGCGGGATTCTTAGACATCTTTGTCATCTTCTTCATAACCGTGCGGATTTTTTCAAACTGTTTTATAAGGCGTGCAACATCGGCAACAGATGTACCGGAGCCTTTTGCAATGCGTTTTCTGCGCGAAGGACCTATGATTAAATAATTTTTCCTTTCCTTCTTCGTCATAGAGGAAAGAATAACTTCTTGTGTTTTAAAATCTGCATTTTCCATATCTTCCTCGCGGATATTACCTGCCATTCCTGGCACCATACTCAACAAAGATTTGAACGAGCCCATTTTTTTTACGGCGCGCAGTTGCTCCAACCAGTCTTCCAGAGTCAATGTTTCTTTGCTGATCTTTTTTTGCAGCTCCATTGCCGATTCCTTGCTGACTATCTCTTGCGCTTTTTCTACAAGGCTTACCACATCGCCCATACCAAGTATGCGGCCTGCAAAACGTTCAGGATAGAACGGTTCAAAGTCTTCCGGCTTTTCGCCTGTGCCTACAAATTTTAGCGGCTTGCCTGTAACAGTTTTTAAAGAAAGTGCAGCACCGCCGCGTGTATCCGAATCAAACTTTGTAAGCACTACACCGGTTAAACCGATCTTTTCGTCAAAAGTTTTTGCTATCTCAACTGCTGACTGACCTGTCATAGAATCTGCAACCAATAAAAGTTCATCAGGTTTGGCTGCATTCTTTAAAGCTGAAAGTTCTGCCATCATCTCTTCGTCAATCTGCAAGCGGCCTGTTGTATCAACAATGATCGTGTCTATCAAATTCTGCTTTGCATAAGAGGCAGAGGCTGCAAAAACTTTTAATGTATCTTTTTCGCCTTCGATTTTAAAAACAGGTACATCAATCTGAGTACCTAAAATAGAAAGCTGCTCAACAGCGGCAGGACGGATCAGATCGCATGCAACAAGCAATGGATGCCGCCCTTCTTTTTTTAAACGGCATGCAAGTTTTGCGCTGCTTGTTGTTTTACCGGAGCCTTGCAAGCCTAGCATAAGTATCGTTGTAATTGTATCGGGATTTTTTAATGCAAGAGCTTGATTTGAATCACCTAAAAAAGATACAAGTTTGTCGTGTATGATTTTTATAAACTGTTGTGAAGGATCTACCGCGCGTAAAACTTTTTCACCCTTTGCTTCTTCGATTGTTGAATTTACAAAACGGCGCACGACGCGCAAGTTTACGTCGGCATCCAACAACGCCATCTTGATAGCTTCTACAGCGTCTTCAATATTTTTTTCGCTTATCGTTGATTTACCTGAAACAAATTTTAATGCATCTTGTAATTTGCCGGTTAACTTTTCTAACATTATTCGTCTTTCTCCTCTACTTTAAACGCCTGCGCAGCTTTTATAACATCATCTGCAACACGTCCGCTAATTGGCGCATAGTGCGAAAACTCAATGCCAAATGAACCGGTGCCGCTTGTTATAGATCGCAGGTCTATTGAATACCGCAACAACTCGCTATGCGGCACCTGCGCTTTTATTTCTTCTATGCCGCCGCCTATAGAATCCTGTCCGCTAATCTTGCCTCTCTTGCTGCTAAGATCACTCATTATATCGCCTAAGTATTTACTTTCTGCAAATACGGTTAAGTTCATAATAGGCTCTAAAAGTGTAGGAGCAGCAAGCTTCATAGCCGCGCGGAACGCATTCCGCGAAGCAAGTTTAAAAGCAAGCTCAGAAGAATCTACAGGGTGATACTTGCCGTCTACGATTTTTACTTCTACGTCGACAGCCGGGTATCCTGCTACTACACCGCGCGACATGCCCTCTGCAATGCCTTTTTCTACACCGGGGATATAATTTTTTGGAACAGCGCCTCCAAAAATTGCATTAACGAATCTGTAGTTTTCGCCGCGCTCTAACGGTGCAATTTCTAAAATAACTTTTCCATACTGACCATGCCCGCCGGTTTGCTTTTTATGTGTGTATTCGGCGCTTGCTTTTTTTGTGATCGTTTCGCGGTATGCAACACGCGGCAGTGCAGTTTCTACATCGATCTTTAACTGAGTTTTTGCCTTTTCCAAAATCATATTGATGTGTAACTCACCCATGCCGGAAATGACACGTTCTTTTGTTTCTGCATTGTATTCATAATTAAATGTGCGGTCTTCTTCTGCAGAGCGTACAAGAAATTCACCAAGTTTATCATCATTTTTCTTTTCAACTGCATTTACAGAAACTGAATGTACACTCCGCGGCAAGCGCAGCGGTATGAATTTCCACCCGAAATCAGAAGCAGCAATAGTATCATTTGTTTTCATTGTTGCAGATTTTGTAATGATACCTATATCACCTGCACATAACTCTTTTACTTCTTGTAATTTTTTTCCCACGCAAGTGTATAATTTTCCTATGCGTTCCTTTTTGTATTCGCACACGTTAGTACAATCAGAGTCAGATGTCAGCTTGCCGGAAATAATTTTTAACCATGAAATTTTTCCTGAAAACTGATCGTAAGTAGTTTTAATAACAAGTGCACTTAACGGGACAGCACTGTCAATAGGAATAATTTTTTCCTTGTTTTCAACAGTAGCAGCAAGATCAAAAGCACCCTGCGGAGATGGCGCGATATTTGCAACAAAATCTAAAAATGGAATGATGCCTGAATTTTTTAATGCCGCCGTTGCAAAAACCGGCAAAAATTTATTTTGCCCTGATTTAAGTGCGCCAACCAAACCGGCATAAGTTTCTTCCGGCTCTAACGAGCCTAGCAGGATATATTTTTCCATTAAGATTTCATCGCCGTCCGCAGCTGCCTCAATCAATTTTAAACGGGCATCAATAAACTCCTGCTTGTATTCGCAAGGAATTGGAATTTCTTTTTCTAATCCTGAATCACCTGCAAGATATGCCTTTTCGGTAAGCACATCAATAACGCCTTTTAAGCCGTCCTTATTCATAGGAATTGTTATCGGCACAGGCTCAACTTTAAATTTTTCTTTTATGTCGGCAAGTGCGGCTTCAAAACCGGCACGATCATCATCAAGCTTTGTAATAAAAATTCCGCGTGCTTTTTCGCGGCTTTCAAGATTGCGCCACAGCTTTATCGTTTCGATCTGCACACCGGATCTGGCATCAACAGTAAGCATGGTAAATTCACTTGCACGGAAAGTAAGAATCACATCTCCAATAAAATCCGCACTGCCTGGCGTATCAAAAATATTTATTTTTTTACCGCCATACTCAGCACAAGCAAGAGCTGCATGCATAGAAATCTTCCGCTCAATTTCTTCAGGCGTGTAATCGCTAACTGTCTTGCCGCTTGCAATATTTTCGCACTTAGAAACCGCCCCAAGTGAAAAACAGATACGTTCAAAAAGCGTAGTCTTTCCTGTAGCTCCATGCCCTGCAATAGAAACATTTTTTATCATGCCGCTTGTGTATCCCATAAGTGCCTCCTAAATATAATTCATTCCGCATAACATAGATGCCCTGTTATAAGTATGACATCGGCACAACGGTTTATCAATAGTTTTTAGATAATACGCTCGCCATGAGCTGAGACAATGCGCCATTACAAAAATATTTACTTTTGTGGTATGCTGTGGATAAGCCTTAACTAAAGAGGGGGTGGTCGAAAAGTTTGTGTCGCCTCAAATCAATCTTAGTCCGAATCCTGTTTTGAATGAAAAAGGCGAAGTGCGGCTACCCGGACTTGACAATCATCCCGACTTATTTCCGATGTGGTTACAGGCAAGGTGGATGTGCGCGGGGTGTGGGTTCCGGAGGTTGACACTAAAACTGACACTAAAACAGAAAATGATATAGAACTAGAACGTAAAGATGAATTAACCGAAGGAGAAGATTAAATGAATGAAAACCTATTATCGGAATACATTAACAAGCGGATGTCGGCAATAGATCTGCAAAATGAAATTAAACGTCTGATTCGTTTATATAACGATGCAAAAAAGACGTATTTGTTGATATATGCTGTGGATTTTGAGAAGGGTGCACATAATCAAGGATTAAATGTCGGTCTTAGTATGAGTGATTATCAAATTATTCATGAGATGCTTCGTAATCTTAATAAAGACAAAATAGACTTATATCTGGAAACTCCTGGCGGCTCTGGTGAAGCAGCAGAAGAAATCGTTAATTTTCTACATAGCAAGTTTGATTCCGTTGACTTTTTAATTGCAGGCGAAGCAAAAAGTGCGGGAACATTGATGGCTATGTCTGCCGATGAGATTTATATGACCGATAGCGGTAGTTTAGGTCCTATTGATGCACAAGTCCGAATAGGCCGTACAACAGTCTCGGCATTTGATTATGTGGATTGGATTGATAGAAAGCGGGAAGAAGTTGAAAAAGGCACACCACTAAACGCCGTTGATGCTGCTATGTTAGCGCAAATATCACCCGGCGAATATATGGGGGTATTCCATGCTCAGGAGTTTGCAAAAGACAAACTCAAAGAATGGTTACCAAATTATAAGTTCAAACACTGGAAAGAAACTGAAACACGAAAAATCTCGGTTGATGATGAGTTTAAAATAAAACGCGCAGAAGAAATTGCTAAAAAAATGATAGACCACTCTACATGGCGGTCACATGGGAAATCACTAAAAATCACTGATTTGGAAGACATCGGCTTACGAATAAATAAAGTCGATGACCTTCCAGACCTGAGTGAAATTGTTTACCGTATTAAAAGCGTGATAAAGTTGCTTTTTGGCGGTTCAACCTTTTATAAAATATTTGTTACGGCGGATGAACATATTTTGCAGAGTGCTATGGCACAAAAAAATGCTGCAAATATTCAGCAAAATATTCAAACGCCTGTTGTTGAACTTAGGGTAAATTGCCCGAAGTGTGGTAAACAGCATCCACTCTATGCAAAGTTTGGGACTATTCCCGAGGATTTGGAACAACAAATGGCATCCAAATCAAAAAAGTTTCCTGTGGATAACAAAATCCAATGTGACTGTGGATTTACGATTGATATAACGGCAATTCATAATCAACTAGAGAACCAACTAGGCAGTAAAATACTTGACTAAGCGTTAATAGTGTGATATGCTAGGAGCAAGGGAGATTTTATGTTGAACCAAGTAGCTAACAGCAAAGAAGTCCGTTATGAAGTCAACATCAGCTTCATAAATCAAGTGCGTGAGGGTCTTACCAAAAACGAAATTAGCAAAAATATCGCTATCATGCCGCGTGATGATGATGCGTCTCTTTACATCGCCTCTGATGATGAGCCGGTTCTGCTGAGTTTTACATGCTAATAGGCTTTTTCATTTAACAACCAAATGCCCACAAACACCCGTGAAAGCGGACTCGAAGACTTAACCGTAAACAGCCTCGTCACCGAAAACGGTTACGAGCAAGGTGAGAATGCCGACTTCAACCGCGACTATGCCATTGACGAAACGCGGCTATTCCGATTTCTGTCTGTTACACAGCATGACGAACTGGAAAAAATCGGCATAGCTGACGAAATGAAGCGCATAAAATTTTTAGACTTTTTGCAGGGCGAGATTACTAAACGCGGAATAATTGACGTGCTCCGTAAAGGCATAAAATATTACCCCGCCGACCTCATCATGTTTTACGCGACACCGACTGAAAGAAACGCAAATGCAAAAGTTAATTTTGCAAAAAACATCTTTAGCGTAACACGGTAGCTCCAGTATTCAAAAGACGCGAAACGCCGTGCGCTTGATTTTGCTATCTTTATAAACGGCTTACCGGTGATAACAACGGAATTAAAAAACCGCTGGACTAAGCAGAATGTTGAGGATGCGGTAACACAGTATCAAACTGACCGCGATCCGCGAGAGCATCAGAAATACCATCAAGCAATTCATGCAAGTTTCAGACTGGCTATGACGAGCCGCTTTTGCAAACAATGTATGTGGATAAAATATTGACTGATATAAAAGCGGTACAAACGCTGTCCCCCTCAACCGCGCTTGCCCCGACAAGTAGATACATTGTGCTGCGATTATTTAGTCCTTTGCAAAAACGTAATATTTGGGTTTTTGTGCCCTTACACTATAATCACCGCTTTTCCATTCTACAAAAAGATATTTTGTCCCCGATAGGGTTTGTATTTCATATTTAGGGGCAACATCGCCATCTTTCAAAATGCCCTTTGTCCATTTTGAGTCATAAGCATAAGAAGAATCATATTTTAGTGTTGCATTTCCGCCAGCATTAAAAGCAAGGTTCTTGAAAAACAGATTATAACCATATTGTTTTTGCCCAGGAACAAAATTTTCAATACTATTAACAAAATCAACAGAAGTCCATGTGCCGATAACATCAGCATCATTGACAAAAGTCATGTTGGGGTGATCAACAATATGGTAGTCAATACCCGGTTTTTTGTAACGGGGTTTCATTGTAGATGTTGATGGTATCCAAGTATGTGATGAAAGAAATTCCGTTTTATTAAAATTGTCAATTTCATTCTGCTGCTCTGCTGTTGGAATGTATGGAACAACAACATAGTGTGTAAGTATAAATGTATTATCATTTATTTGATAATTGCAACGGTATGTATCAAAATACTGTGCATCAACAGTAATGGTCGTTGCAGTAAAAATGATTTTTTCAGTGTTATTCTCTCCGCCAATCCATGTTCCAATTGGGAAAATTCCGGCACCTTCACTTTGCAAAACAAAACTATCACATCTTGGATCAGTTGGTAAAAAAGCTACCCCATCACCACGTCCAAAAATATTGACGGCTAGTTCGCTCTCGCTTTTTTTAACAAATTGGTGCGATTTAGTAAAACTATCATTCAATGATCCCATATCCGGTACATCTAATGTATCACCTGATTCGGTTGTTATAGGAGATATATTCGCAACAGCATCGTCTTCAATTTCTGCTGTAAAAGTTTTTCCTGTAACCGAAGTAAATGTTGCAGTTAACCCATCTTCCGCAATAACGACAGTTCCGCGGCTTACTTCTTGCCCATTTAAGCGTAACACGTATGTGCTTCCCTGCGGCAACACTAATAATGACATTTTAGCAGCAGCAGCAATACCGAAATTAATATTTGCAGATTGCCCTGAAGCCGCTTTTATAATCGTTAATTCAACAGTATCACCAGAACTATCAACTGTAGTAAAAACAATTTTTTCTTCAGTAATGCTTGGAATAGTGTTGCTTGGATTAGTGTCTTCCGGATTAGTGTTCCCGGTATCACAACCTGTCAAAATGCCGCCAATTATCAGTACCGCACCGATAATTCCCATCAAGTTTTTCTTTTTTCTCATAAATAACCTCCTATGGTATTTACTTTTTTATTCGTGCCGAAGGGTTTAATACCCCGCCGCTCTGCGGCGTAACAGAGGGTATTAAACCCGCAGTGCAATTCTCCGGGAGAACAAAAATCCTCGTCGCTCTGCGGCGGGGATTTTTATATGTCATTGTATTTTTGACAACCATTTTACAGGAAGCCAAATGGCACATAACTCCTTGTACACAGACAACGCCTGAATATATGCAAAAGCTCAAATGCTAGAGGCATTATGTCTAGAGAAAAATTGCCAACACAGGCAACTAAGATAATACATGTATATTGAAATTTGA
>BTID01000013.1:0-11797 GCA_036245275.1 Termitinemataceae bacterium | reverse complement strand
CAGCAACATTGCAAGGAAAAAACGAAATCAGCTTTTACGAGCTGGAAGGCAAAAAAGTTTCCGCCTACAGTGTGCCGATAAAAGACACGGATTGGTTCCTTATATATTCTTTGGATGCCAATGAATATTTTTATAACATAGGGTCACTACGCGTTAGGATAGCCGTTATAACCGTTTTATTTGTGTTGATAGGTATAGTTTCAGCCTTTTTGATAGGAAAAAAAGCTGCATAATAATCCTGAGCCTGTACGCCGTGCACTTGTAAATCAAAGTATTTATAACCGTTCAGGAATAACCGATAAATAACAGGGAGATACTATTTTATAACGATGTTTATGGGTTTGACAAAATAAAATCAAACATCTATAATAAATAGTAATTATTCTAAATTTCTTAAAAACTAGAATTAGGAGAACTTTTATGAACAAAGGTAGTTTTGTGTCCGCTTGTCTAATTATTTTCTTAAGTTTTTTGACAATGCCGGCATATAGTGATAGCAGCACCGTTGCTATGGAATCCATTATTTTGGATAACTTTGACGGCACCCCGTACAAAATAGATGGTGTAGATACCCACTATACTTGGAAAACGGATGCGAGTAAGTTTATAACCAAGACTGATAGCCAGCAATTTCCTGTGCTAACCCCCGTTTCTACAGCGCCTACGGCATTGATACGTCAAAATCCTAACGCAAAGAGCTTAGGTTTGCAGGGCAGTTTTGATAGGCGCGGTTGGAATTGGATTGACATTTACCCAACTTACACAGATGGGGATGGTCAGCCGATAGAAATTCCTCTTCGCGGCAGGACGCGTTTTGTTGATCTTTGGGTTTGGGGTTCCAACCTTGATTACACTTTAGAAGCGTATATCAGGGATAATAGGGGAATCATCCACACAATTCCTATGGGCAGTCTGCGTTTTGCAGGATGGCGTAATCTTAGAACAGAAGTTCCAAGCGGTATCCCAATGGTATCGAACATACTGCCGCGCTCAACACACAAGACAACTTTTGTCAAATTCCGTGTTTGGACAAATCCTTCAGAGCGCACTTTTGTTGATCTGGAACGCGACAAAAACGGTAAAATTACCAACTTAATACCTTTCTATATCTATTTTGCACAGGTAAAGGTTCTTTCTGATATTTATGAGACAATATACGATGGTGATTTACTTGCAGAACCACTGGAAATTAAAAAAGTTTGGGACGGTACTGGTACTGCTGCCGGTAACAACGAATAAAGGGGATGATGATGAAACGTTATTTAATTATAGGTTTGATGTTTTTACTATGCGGGTTTGTTGCATTTGCTCAAGAGCAAGCCGGCAATCCGCCAGTTGGCACACCCGATGCAGAAAACATGCAAGATGGACTTCCTCAACAATCGCTTACAGAAGTTTCTGTTGATAAGTTTGAAATGGAAGGATTTTGGAGCGCGTCGATTTCCGCAGACACAGGGTTTGCTTCCGGCAGACTTTTTGAAGGCGGTCCTAAGGCAAAGCAGCCTTTAGAAGGTGAACAAGATCTTGATATTGCTGATAACAAAGTATTCGGCTCGCGGGTTGATTTTCTACGGCGCGGTCATACAAGTATATTTGTTACTGCAAAACGTCCTGTTCCTGGGGAAGGTCTAACAAAAACAGTTTCTGTTTGGGTCGCCGGACGTAACTACAACCACAAAATGAGTCTTTTAATACAAGATTTTTACGGACGTCCGTTTGAAATTTATATGGGTAGACTTAATTTCCAAGGCTGGAAAAAGATGGTTTGTGCTATTCCGCCGCAGCAAGAAGTTGGAATGAACGGTATTGTTCAGCAAAACTACCATTACTCCAACATTTCAGGCATAAAAATAGTGGGTTTCCGCATTGATTGCGACCCAATGGAAGCCTTAGGCTCATACTATATCTACCTTGACGACTTGCGAGCGGTAACAGACCTCTTTACAGAAGACTACCGCGATCCTGATGATCCTGTAGACGATTGGTAGATCATAGCCAATCATTCAAAGAGCGAATGATGCGGGTTAACACGGATATATGAATATCCTTTAATCCGCGTGAATTCGCTGCATTACATTGTAGTGGGAGGGCTTAACTATGACTTATTCAATTGCTTTCGCCGGTAAAGGCGGTGTCGGGAAAACTACTACATGTGGTATGTTTGTTGATTACTTGGCAAAAAAGGGCAAGGGACCTATCCTTGCTGTTGATGCCGATGCCAACTCTAACTTAAACGAAGTACTTGGAGTGAATGTTGATACCACATTGGGCGACATTCGCGAAGAGATGGCAAATGCAGAAGCTGATAACAGTGCTGTTCCGCCTAATATGACAAAACAAGAGTATGCTTCGTTTAAATTTTCAGAAGCACTCATCGAAGAAAATGATTTTGACCTATTAGTAATGGGGCGTACGCAAAGTAAGGGCTGTTATTGTTTTGTAAATGATATTCTGCGCGAACAAATTCGTAAATATTATTTAAATTATAAGTTTTTAGTTGTTGATAACGAAGCGGGTTTGGAACACATAAGCCGCGGTATCTTACCGCCTGTTGATCTGATACTGCTAGTTAGCGATTGCTCAAGACGCGGCATTCAAGCTGTGGGACGTATCGCACAAATGATAGAACAACTAGACCTTAAAGCAAAAAAACGTGTACTTGATCGTAAACCGTGCGCCTGGCGGTGTGTTAAACGAAGGCACAAAAGAAGAAATCGAAAACCAAAAATTGAATCTGCTAGGCGTCTTGCCGCAAGACGATATGGTGTTTGAATATGATTCTGCCGGTAAGCCTCTAATTACATTACCGGAAACATCACCTATCAAAATCGCACTAAAAGAAGTTTTCCAAAAGTTAGATTTGCAGTAGGATTTTAACTCGCATGGACAAATATGATAATGATAAGGCAAAGGACATAATAAACAAAATTGTAGAAAGTTACGAGGAAAACGAGCGCACGATTAAAGTGGATTCTGTATATCAGTTGAACCGCTCTGTGGTTGGCGAAGTGATCGAAAAGCTGCGCGCTTTGATTTTTCCGGGTTATTTTGCAAAGAAATTTATTACTACTTCTTTTGTAGAGTATCATGCAGGTATGCTTGTCGAGGAAATATTTTTTATTTTTACAAAACAGATCGCATCGGCTTTGCATCACACAAAAAACAGCGAAGGTATTACACTGACGGACGAACAGGCAAATAATAAAGCGAAAGATCTGATTTTCGATTTTTTGTCAAAAATACCTGATATCCGAAAACTCCTTGCAACTGATGTAGATGCTACGTTTAAAGGCGATCCTGCGGCATTCAGCAAGGACGAAATTATTTCTTCGTATCCGGGTATCTATGCAATTATGGTGAATCGTCTGGCGCACGAACTCTACCTTATGAATGTGCCGCTAATCCCGCGCATTATGACAGAGCATGCACACAGCAAAACCGGTATTGATATTCATCCGGGTGCGTCAATAGGGAATCATTTTTTTATTGACCATGGCACAGGTATTGTTATAGGTGAAACTACAATTATTGGAAACAACGTAAAGATATATCAAGGTGTAACACTGGGTGGTCTTTCTACACGCGGCGGACAAGCGTTGCAAGGAGTTAAGCGCCATCCAACTATAGAAGATGATGTTACAATTTATTCAGGTGCTTCAATTTTAGGAGGCAAAACAGTAATAGGCAGTGGAGTCGTCATAGGCAGCAACTCTTTTGTGATTCACTCAGTGCCGGAAAAAACCCGCGTAAGTGTAAAAAACACAGAGCTGCAAATTAAAGCAAGTGATAATTCAGATTCGGCAAAAAGTGATAAAGACAATGACGAAAATGCTTTTTGGGACTGGGTAATTTAGATCAAGACTTATACGTGTAGTAGAAATTGGCACTTACAAATGGTATCATAAATCCATGCAAAAAGAAGTTGTTGATACTGCTGCGTATAAAAAAATATGCACTGCATTTAAAAAACAAAGAACAGGTTTGACTGCGGCTGATATTTGTGCAAAAACTGCACTGCCTTTAAATACGGTAAAGGATTTAGTGCCGGTTGCCGCAGATGAATTTAGTGCACATCTTCAAGTTACTGAATCCGGCGAAATTCTATACACATTCCCAAATACATGGACTAGCAAGTATACAGGGTTTAAGGCACGTTTAAGGCGGGCAACAGACAAACTTTTAGGCGGCATAAAAATAGCTGCAGCAGCCTTGTTTAAAGTTTGGATAATGGTAATGCTTATCGGCTATTTTGTATTCTTTCTGCTGTTGGCTCTTGCCGGTTTAATCTTGTCTATGGCAGCACGATCTTCAAGTAATAGCAGCAGCAATGATTCAGGCGGCGGCGGATTTTTTATAGCAAATCTGTTTGAAATTTTTATACGGCTTTGGTTTTATTCTGAATTGACAAAACCCGGACGCTATGATTCCTATTATGGCAATGACCCTTATCATAATCAAAGAAAACAAAAAGGAAAACCGCTACATAAAGCGATATTTTCATTTGTATTTGGTGACGGCGATCCGAATGCCGGAATCGAAGAGCAAGAAAAGAAAGCAATCATTGCATATTTACAGGCGCATAAGGGTGTAATCTCGTTAGCTGAATTTATGACACTTACAGGCAGCAATGCAAAAACTGCGGAAGGTAAAATTACAGAATTCTGTGTGCAGTATGGCGGTATGCCGGAGGCAACAGAGGACGGTACCGTTGTGTATTGTTTTGACGATCTGTTAAAAAGCGCAGACAAAAAAGACAGAAGTTTTGGTATGGTAAGTGCTCCGTTAAAACAGTTGCGCAAATTTTCAGCAAACAAAGGCAATATGAATACCGCATTTTGTTTTATAAACGGAATCAATCTTTTATTCGGCAGCTACTTTTTGTACTTTTCGCTTGCCTCCAATATTGCAAATGCCGCAGGCGTGTTTCTATACAAAGTAGCATACATTTTAATGAATCAGCTTGCAGGTATTGCTGATCCATCTTCTATCCTGCTTATAGGTTTGGGCATTGTACCGCTTGCTTTTTCATTTTTATTTTGGATTATTCCGGCACTGCGTTATGCGTTTGTTTTAGAAGATAACGAAACGATCAAAACAGACAACTTACGCAAGGCTGCCTTTACGCACATTATCGATCATCCGCTTGCAGTTAAAAGCAGCGATTTAAAAGTTGATGCTGTGCAGTGTACGCCTGCTGCCTTAGCTTCGGCACAAGATAAAATTATAAAAGAGATAGGTAGTGTTTATGTGCCGGAAGTCAGCATAGATCAAAACGGCGAGGCAGTTTATTCGTTTAACGAACTAGAGCGCGAAAAGCAGGCTTTAAACAAATACCGCGGCACTGTTAAGACATCTTCCACAGATTTAGGCAATGTCATTTTTGAAGCATGACAACAGAAGAATTACTTGAATACGATGTTATTATGAATTTTGTTGCCTCTTTTTCTAAAAGCGAAGAGGCTGCAAGTATAATAAAATTACAAAAACCTCTATCTTGCAAAAAACAGATCGTTAATTTAAAAAATGATGTAGCACAGATTATTAATCTGTTAAACCAATCAAAATCACAAAAAGCAAAACAAGAACCGCAGGGCAGGCTGCCTGTTATTGGTATTGTGTTATCAAAGTTAAAAGTTACAGGCACTACATTAACTGCAGAAGAAGCTTTTGATGTAGGCACATTTTTAAAAAACGGAATAGATCTTTTTAAATGGCTGAACGAAAAAAATACAAATAGCGAAGTGAATTGCGAATGTGTAGAAGCCTGTAAAATTATTTTTAATTTGATCGATTCTACAACCGGACAGATACGCGACACACCTTCTATTATGGTTATAAAACAACGCATAGCTACATTAAACAAGGATCTGCAAAATATAACTGCATCTTATGCAAATGATGAATCTACAAAACGTATGCTGCAATCATCGCTAACTACACAACGTGACGGACGCTCAGTTTTAGCGGTGCGTGCAAATTACCGTTCAAAAATAAAAGGCATTGTGCACGATGTATCGCAAGGGGGCGCTACAGTTTTTATAGAACCGCAAGAAGTTGTAGAAAAAAATAACGAGTTATTGATCGAACAGCATAATTTAGATGCGGAAATAAAACGGCTGCTGCATGAATTAACAGAACAACTTTCCGTATATTCTATAGAGCTAAAATCTTTTCATAACTTAATTATACAGATTGAATGTGTCCGCGCCCGCGCCTATCATGCAATAAATACAAAAGGTGTTTTTGCAAAAGAGAGTGAGACGCAATTTAATTTAAAACAAGCGCGCCATCCACTATTGGGCAGCAAGGCAGTGCCTGTTGATATTTGCATTAACGATCTGTCCCTTCTGTTAATTACAGGTCCTAACACCGGCGGCAAAACTGTTGCACTAAAAACTGCGGGTTTGTTTGTGCTGATGAATCAAAGCGGACTTGCTTTAAGTGTTGCAGAAGATTCTACACTGCCTATTTTTGAGCAGGTCTTTGCAGACATAGGCGATGAGCAGTCAATTAGTCAATCTTTGTCTACGTTTTCTGCACACATCAAAATATAGCCGGAATTTTTTCTGAAATAATAAATACCACCGCTGCTTCAAATGCTGACTACCCTGCCCTAATTTTATTTGACGAACTTTGTTCCGGCACTGACCCTGCAGAAGGCAGCGTCCTGGCAATATCGATTTTAGATCACCTTATAGAAAAAAATTGCCGTCTAATCGTAACTACCCATCATGGCGCACTAAAAAACTATGCTTTCAGTAAGGTAAAGGCTGAAAACGCAAGTGTCGATTTTGACGCCGCCTCGTTATCACCATGTTACAAAATAGTGATGGGTGTACCGGGTGAAAGCCATGCTTTAGATATTGCCCTGCGCTACGGAATAAGACGGGACATTATTGATGCCGCCCGTGTCTCGTTGCAACAGGGGCATGCCGATATTTCGGCTTTGATCAGCGGACTGATCGAAAAAAGGCGCGCTGCCGATGAAAAACAAAGTGAACTGGACGAAAAAGAACGCTTTATTTACGAGCAGCAGAGAAAATTAAGCCTAAAAGAGCTGCAACTTCGCCAAAAAGAGGCAGAAATTAAAGAAGGATCGGTTGGAACACTAAGGGCTTTGCTAACAGAAAGCCGTAAAACATTGGAAAACCTTGTACGTGAACTAAAAGAAAGCGGATCGGGAGAAATATCACGCGGACAAACTCTAAAAGTTAAAGAATTCTTAAAAAGTTTAGAGGCAAGTGTTGCTGCAGAAGATGAAAAATTGACAGTTTTTGCTGCCGAAACTAAGAATCTAAAAGAAAATCACTACCCTGCAGAAGAAAAACCGGCAGGATTTATAATCACCGATGGCTTAGATGTCTTGGTGGGTGAAAAAAAGGTGCCAGGCACCGTTCGTAGGGCAGGCAAAAAAGGGTTCTGGATTATAGATATAGGCTCGGTATCTGCACCCTTTGCAGAATCTGACATTTATCCTGCCAAAAATATTGCGTCAAATCACCAAAAATCATCGGTACAAATAAAAATTGACTATGCACCAAACAGTCAACAGCCTGTTTTAGAGCTAAAACTACTTGGAATGCGCGCAGAACAAGCCTTGGAAGCCCTACAAAAACAATTTGATGCCGCCATGTTAAACGGAATGACAGAATTTTCCGTCATTCACGGTAAAGGTGATGGAATTTTGCGCACTGCCGTCCATAATTTCTTGCAAAACCAAAAAAATGTTGCTGAATTCGGCTTTTCGCACCCTGAACTAGGCGGCACCGGACGAACAGAGGTAAAGTTAAAATTGTAAATTGTGTTTTTATTCGTGCCAATAACGAATACTGTATTTATAGCCCTGCTCGGTTAGGAATTGTTGGCGGTTTAAGGCAAATTCTTCTTCGGCAGTGCCGGATGTAACTATGGAATAGAAGTTAGAGCGGCGGTTTTTAGGGCGCAAAATACGCCCAAGCCGCTGCGCTTCCTCTTGCCGCGATCCAAAAGCGCCGGAAACCTGTATCGCTACGGAGGCATCGGGTAGGTCTATGGCGAAATTTGCAACTTTTGACACAACAATCAGCTTAATCTCGCCTGATTTAAACGCTCCGTATATTTTTTCACGCTTTGCATTTGGCGTTTTGCCTGTTATAAGCGGACATTTTAGATTTTTTGCGATTTCTTCAAGCTGCTCTATGTATTGACCAATGACCAAGATACAATCATCGCCATGATTTTCGACAAGTTGTTGGACAATATCAGTTTTTGCAGGATTTTCAGCAGCTATGCGGAATTTTTCGCGCTTTTCGGCAGAGGCATAAGTGATTTTTAAATCTTCCGGCAGGCTAACACGGATTTCCGTGCAAAAAGCCTCAGCAATCCAGCCAAGATTTTCCAAATCCTTCCATGGCACGTCAAAACGTTTTGGTCCTACAAGACAAAATACTGATGATTCCGCGCCGTCTTCGCGCACCAATGTTGCTGTTAAGCCGACACGGCGAACCGCTTGCAGCTCGGCAGTTATGCGAAATACCGGTGCGGGCAGTAAATGAACCTCATCATATATGATAAGACCCCATTTCCGCTCTCTAAAAAGCTTAAAATGAATAAATTCGGCATTTTTGCTAGGCCGCCATGTGATAATTTGGTATGTTGCAATGGTAATAGGCGCAGATTTCTTGCTATGTCCGGTATATTCCGCAACATTTTCGCGGCTTATGTTGCTTTTATCCAACAATTCATCAATCCATTGATGAACAGCAGCAGTATTTGTTGTCAAAATCAACGTATTTGTCTTTAATGCCGCCATTATTGCCATACCTACAAGGGTTTTACCGGCACCGCAAGGCAGTACAACCACTCCGTATCCCTGAACATCATTTTCCTTGCCGACCACAGATCTAACCGCTGCACTTTGATAGGGACGCAAATAAAACGGCTTTCCACCGGCAGTTAACGCCATATCTTGAGTATTTTCGGTCTTTTTTTCGTTTTTATACTTTTTAACAGATTCGTTTACTTCAGAACCTTCAGATTTTGCAAATGCATCGGCGCAACGCAGAGAAAAATCAAGATATTCTCCTTCTTTTAACGGTGCAATATCTTCTACCGGCCAGCCCAGCTTGATTAATTCCCACTTTACAGTGCCCCTGTCTTCCATTTTTAGCACAAAATTACCATTTTTTGGGGTAATCAGCTTTTTTAAAGGCTTTGCTGCATCTAATTCCGCGGCAATTTCTGGTTTTGCGCACTTTAAAATAAGATCACTGTCTTCTTTTACAAGTTTTATGTTGCCGTAGCGCGCCATCGTGTCAACAATGTTTTCCATTATGCCAGCAGGTAAATCGTAGCGGCTGTAATTTGTTAAGGCTTTTTTTACATCAGCAGGTTTTAAACCGGACGAAGCGGCATTCCAAAGTGAAACAGGGGTAATACGGTATGTATGAATGTGTTCAGGAGATTTTTCAAGCTCTGCAAACAGCATTATCGCGGCGCGGGCATCATCTGCGCCATCGGCATGCACATCCAGTAGTATTGTTCTTCCGCTTTGAACAATTAGAGGTTTTGCAGCAGACCCTGACATAGTTGTACCGCTAAGCCTGCGGCTACCGGAATTGCAATATTATCATAATCCTCTAAGGGAAGCGCCTCTACAACAGTTGCCGCCAAAGCCGCAACAACTGAAATTTTGATGCTTTTAGAAACATGCCATGCAGAAACAAAGACTGCTATAAAACAAGCAACGGAACCTTCAACACTTTTTCCGCAAAGAAAGGCAGGCCTGATACGTCCGAATATGCGCCCTACCAATGACGCAAAACCATCACCAAATGCAAGTGCATAAATCGCGATGGCAGCCGCTGCAGATGGGTACAACAGTAGTGCTATAAGCGCACCGCAACCTAGCGTAACAGGTCCCATTACAAAGCAGTTTTTGTCGCGGGAACGGGATGCTGCCTTTGTTATTGACGAAAAGAAGGGAACCGTTATACCGGAAATACGCAAACTTTCAAGAAAGATATACAGCATAACACCGCCGGTTAGAAGAATCACCGTGCCGTATTTATTAATAGCCGCCAAAGACGGGGTTAAAGCAATCAACAAGTGAATTGATTTTCGCAGCAATTCGTTCACCGCTTCCTGCATAGTCTCTACTGCACTATAAGATAGTTTTCCAACAGACAGTTCTTGACGTTCACCCGCATTCACATTTTTTAGCCTTTCATTATTCATACAGCCATTATACCAAAATCTAAAAATAATATCTAGGGGCGGGCGTAATATTTTTTATAGGAGTTGCCGCAAACAACAGAACAATTTGTGCCTCTGCAAATTGATGAGCATACATTAGACTACACAGCGATGCCGACAAATAAAATATTTTTAGTTCAGCAGAAAGGTCTCATTGATCGGGAGCGTCCGTCATGGATACCTGAATTTAGTCAGAATAATATGGCATATAACAGGCTTATGCCGTTCTTTGAAAAGCAGGGTGATAATTATTTAATTTATGCGGATCGCGATAAACCGTTAAGATATCTTATAACGCCTGAAATATTT
This sequence comes from Termitinemataceae bacterium, assembly GCA_036245275.1. Lineage (GTDB taxonomy): Bacteria > Spirochaetota > Spirochaetia > Treponematales > Breznakiellaceae > BTID01. The sequence continues at coordinate 1,255 of BTID01000013.1, read as the reverse complement.
GCGGCAACACTACGCGGAGTGTCTATTGATCCGGCAGAACGCATTTATCGTTTTTTAGGAGATGTTATCTTGTCTGCCAAAGCGTAAATCGTTAATCCGGCAACGGTTAAAATAATACCAAAAATAATTTGACTCATAACATTACCTCCAAAACCATTGGAAAATTTGATCAATTATGGACAATATTCCGCCAATTGTAACAACAAGTCCAAATGTTTCAAGAATCATCCGAGTTTTTTTAGGCGGCTTTGTATTTTCTACAATTTGCTCTAACAACTCTTTTGTTATCTTGAATTGTTCATCATCCATATCTGATTGTATTCTTAATAGCAATGTTTAGTCAAACACTTTTTACAGTTGCTTGCAACTTGCTATTCCTCTACAAGTGCCGCTATTTGATCGGCTGGACCTATGATATTTTTGGCCAACGAAAATGAATAGGATTCGATTTGGTAAGTTCTATATGCATAGTTTGCATAAGCCGCTGCCTTATCGTAAATAGAGTCGTAATGCCCTACCGTTTTCTCTGTGATATGTGAAAGCTCAGTATTATAACGTGTAATAAAAGTATCTGATGAACACAGCAACGCTACAGTAGATTCACCAGTGCAAGCATAATTTCCCTTTTCTTGTATTTTGGGAGATACTCCATCTATTTCCAATATTTCCAAAGTGTACGCAGTATCTGTAAATATATATTTTCTTGAAGGATTAATTACAAGAGATAATTCTTTATTCGCAACTTTATTTTCTGATATTTCTTTGGGCACACCTGCACTACAAAGAAACAACACTGTCTTATCTTCGTTAAAAAAATAATTGTATTTAGTATAACCAAGAACACCAGTATTAACGTAAGTTGATGATACAGTTACTGTTTTTTCTTTATCGTTCCAGTAATAATGTTCGGTTGCATCCGGCAAAGTTTTATTCCATGGGATATACTTGAATTTTCCATCATCTGTGTACTCGCCGGACACTGAGGTATAATGTTTAAAAATATTGCCGGTTGACGAAAACTCAAATTTTGTTGTATTTTTAACGCCGCCTGAAAAATATGTCTTCCCTGCCAGTTCATTTTCTCCGACAGATTCCGGTATACTCACGCCGTGCTGCTCAGTGGGCTCATCACAGCCCAGCACTAAAAGCATTAAAAAAATGATTGCTGCCGATTTTAAAATATTTAATTTTTTCATATAAACCTCCTTTGGGGTCTTTTGATCCATTTCTATACTGTTCTATTTTTTTTTTTTTT
>BTID01000012.1:0-12933 GCA_036245275.1 Termitinemataceae bacterium | reverse complement strand
ATGCTCTAAAAAATAGCACTTTATTTGTAATTTTCATAATTACACCTTCCAAAAAATAATATTCAAGATTCTTGCGACCGTGTATATTTAAATGTAATATAGAAAAAGAAAAAAATCAAGGAGTTTTTGGGGTGTTTTGGGTGCAACAATTTTTAATGGCACATTTAAAGAATTTTAACACAGAGGCACACGGAGGAACACAGAGGAGAAGATGAGGAATAAAAATCCCCGCCGCAGAGCGGCGGTATATTTTTGTTCTCCCGGAGAATTGCACTGCGGGTTTAATACCTTCTGTTACGCCCCAGAGGCTGCACGTAGCAGGTGCGTGCGTGCAGTGGGTATTAAACCCTACGGCACGAATAAGAATTTCGGGCACCTTTAATAATTTTTTGTTCTTCCTCCGAATTCCCTCTGTGTACCTCCCGTACCTCCGTGTTAAATTTGCCTTAGCAGTTCGCCTTTATTTTTAGGCATTGCGTTGTTACTTACAGCCGTTTAATTTCTATCGCCTTGCCGTATTCTGTGTCTACAGTAACACAGAAACGGGGCAATACGGAATTAAGATGTTAGTGTGCTACTGCACACAGAAAGCGGGGACGCAGCCTAGCGCTTCACTCGCAATTAAGTTGTAGGAATAACCATAGTAGCGCACAAGACAGAAGTAGGGAGCCGCACCAGAATAGGGTGAAGCTAACCAATACGATACACCATTTTTTATCCGCTCAGTATCATTTTTATAATATCCAGTAAAACTTACTTGGTTACTTGCGGTTTCACAAGATGCAACAGAGCTGCTTTGTTCACCAAACATTTCCCATACAGTTGGTAACCACAAATCGTCTTTAACTGTCTGTTCAGTAGGCACTCCATCTCCCCTGCTGGCAACAATGCGTTTTGGCGACCAAAGAACATCCTTGGGTACACCTGCATTTTCTAAACCTGTTAAAAAATTGTTTACAATGTATTCGCGCATTGCACTGCCCAAATATCCTGTTGTATTGTCATTGCTGTTATTCATTTTGTGGTTGCCTGGTAGGTTTTCAAAATGAAATACTACATGCGGCGTGTTATTGCCGTTTATGACATTAAATGAATTTATACCAATTACAATAAGCCGTAAGTCTCTTTTTGCGTTAATGTATCCATAATCTGACTCTGCTGTATGATCGGCATCTCCTACAACACTCAAAGGGCTAAGATCAATATAGTCGCCTAACTTTATAACACTTTGCGCCTCTGTTGTATTTACAGAAAATGCCTTTTGTATGTAGTTATGCACCGCATTAAAGCTAGCCTCTACAGCAGCCTTATCGCTACCATCTTTTGGTATAATTTTGAATTTTAGCGATAGTTTTTTTTCTGTTGCCGCTGTTGCCGCTGCCTGTAATGCAGCATTGAACGCCGTTTGTATCGCTTCTTTATCTGCATAAGGCTTGCTTGCGCTTGCATACACAGATTGTGCCGTTGCATTTTTAATATCATCTGAAAGCATGCCGTAAAGTGTTAGGTCTAATTCTAATTCTTTTGCGTAAGTTTCTAATGCGCTCTTGATTTCCGGTGGACCTGCGGCTTTGTTTACTTTTGCAACCGCGTCTGCTGTAGATTCAGGGCTAGTAGGTTCAGGACTGGGTTCGGAGCTAGGTTCAGCCGGTACTTCCTCTGTTGTCGTGCGAGCTTTTTCAAGATGCTCGTCAATCCATGCACCTATGTCGGGTTGGTATTCCCCGCACCCAATAAACAACAATCCGAATATCAGCACAACACTAAAAATCCCGGCTACTCTGCGGCGGGTATTTTTATTTGTAATTTTCATAATTGCACCTTCAAAAAAAATAATATTCAGGATGCCTACGACTGTGTATATTTAAGTATAATATAGAAAAAGAAAAAAATCAAGGACTTTTCTGGGTGTTTTGGGTGCAACAATTTTTAATGGCACATTTAAAGAATTTTAACACGGAGGCGCACAGAGGAACACAGAGGAGAAGATGAGGAATAAGAATTTAATAATTTTTTGTTCTTCTCCTGTGTTTTCCCTCTGTGTACCTCCTGTACCTCCGTGTTAAATTCGCCTTAGCAGTTTGCCTTAGCAATTTGCCATTATTTTTTGTTGCACCCCTGCTAGGTGCAGCAATTCAATGATATATTGATGGGGTGTTAAGAGAAAATAAATTTTAAAAATATTTGTTGATTTTTTTTATCCTGCAAACTGAAGCCTGTAAAGGCCCGCATATAGACCGTCTTTTGCGATAAGTTCATCATGTGTACCTTGCTCGGTTAACATACCGCCGCGCAGAACCAAAATTGTGTCGCTGTTGCAAATCGTGGAAAGACGGTGCGCTATAACGATTGATGTTCTACCCGCGAGCACACGAGAGATTCCTTCTTGCACCAAGCGTTCTGTTTCGGTGTCTATTGAGCTTGTCGCTTCATCTAAAACAACGATTGCAGGATTGTGTGCCAACACACGGGCAAAACTTAAAAGCTGCCGCTGCCCTGCAGAAATATTTGTTGCACCTTCCGATAAAACTGTTTGGTACCCTTGCGGCAGCTTTACGATAAAGTCATGCGCGTTTACCGCTTTAGCGGCATCAATTATTTCTTGCTCGCTAATGTTGATTCCCATACTGATATTTTCTGCGACAGTTCCTGAAAATAAAAATACATCTTGCAGCACCGGCAAAATTGTTGCGCGTAACACCCCTAGCGGTAAATCCTTTATATTCATACCGTTTAATTTTATAGTGCCGCTGTCGATGTCCCACAAACGTGAAAGCACATTGATAATCGTGGATTTTCCGGCACCTGTGTAACCTACTATTGCCGCTGCCTTGCCGTCAGCAACAGAAAAATTTAATCCTTTTAAAATCTCTTCGCCTTTTTTATAACTAAAATGCACATCATTAAATTCGATATTGCCCTTAACAGGCTGTGCAAGAATGGCAGTGCCTGTATTCGGTATTGATTCGTTTGTGTCCAGCAATGCAAATACACGTTCGGCGCCTGCCATTGCTGATTGCAAAATTGTATACTTTTCTGATATATCCAAAATTGGTGCATAAAACATAACTACCAAATTTAAAAAAGCTATCAACACTCCTAGCGAAAGCGTAAGGTTAAAAACCAGAACGCTTCCTACAACAAGTAAGGATGCAGTTGTAAGTGTTGCAAAAAATTCTACAACAGGGCGGAAAGTTGCAAACACTCGTATCTCTGATAAGTTTGAATCAAGTAACTCTTTGTTGCGTACGCTAAATTCTTTTTTGCTTAATTTTTCGCGGACAAAAATTTGTACAACTTGTAAACCGGAAAGCCGCTCAGATAAATATGCAGTAACTGTTGACGATGCTGTACGCTGCCTTCTAAAAGCTTCACGCGCTCTTACGCGGGTAACAACGGTTAAAACCGCAACAGGAGGCAGCAGAACAATAACAACTAATGCCAAATGCGGCGACAAAAAAAACAATGTCAGTAAAACGCCTGCCATAAGCACTATATCTTTTATAAGTGCTACCATAAAAGATGTAAAAAATTCATTTATAGTTTCTACATCGCTTGTTAAACGTGTTACCATCCGCCCAACAGGATGCCGCGATAAAAAACCGGTAGATTGAAATATAGTTTTTTTAAACATATCCATTCGGATAGCTTTCATAACAAACTGCCCTATTAAATTGGCTGCCCATGTTTGTACAAAAGTCGCCGCAAAAACAAAAATCAACGAAAAAAATAAAAATAAAACAACACGTACTATATTGCGCAGATCATCATTACGAATCAATGCGATTTTATCTTTTGAAAGTTTATTTAGATCGTTTGTTTTTATTACTGCATGCTCTTTATCATCGCTAATAATGATTGTAGATATATTTCCAATTTTTTGTTGTACTTCCTGCGTATAAGAAAATACATACCACTGTTCATCTAAAGATATTTTTTTTGCGGACAATTCTTTTTCAACTGAGGCAGGCATCCGCAGATTTTGATTGCGCGGAATAAAAATAAGTCCATTTGCAGTAACAGCGTCTTTTGCAGTTTTTAATTTTTCTAATTCACGTTTGCTCTGTTCCGATAATTCTGATGTGTCTGAATAAATTGCAGAGGTAGTTAAATCTATAACTAAATATTTTGCAAGTATCGAATTGTCTATAAGTTGCTGTTCTAAAACCGGCAGCAACAGTTCACCGGCTGTAGATACTGTCAAAGCAAGGAATGTCAAAAACAGTAATACTTTATGCGGCTTTATGTAGGCAAGTATACGTTTAACAAGTGTGCTATCGTATTCTTTTACAACATTATCATTATCAAAAAAATCTGACATTTTATTTTCCTGTTATTATTTTGTGATCGTTTATTTTGTGATCATTCTACAAGCTCAACTGCTGCAAGTGTACAGTTTTTGCGTAAAATCCGCCTATACTGCACAACTCATCCGGCTGACCGTATTCTACAACTTTACCTTCATTTAACACTGCTATCTTGTCCGCATTTGAAAATGCAGATACCCGATGTGAAATTATTATTGTAGTTTTTCCTGTACGCTCCGATGCTAATATTTTTAAAATATGCTGTTCAGTTTCTGCATCAACAGCAGAAAGAGAATCGTCTAGGATTAAGATTTCCGGATCTGAGACAGCGGCGCGGGCGATAGCAAGGCGTTGTTTTTGTCCGCCTGAAAGTGTTAAACCGCGCTCCCCTATAACCGTATCAATACCGCAGGAAAACAATTCAAGATCTTTTTGCAGAGATGCAAGATCAATTATTTTAGTTAGTTGATCTTGATGATCACCTTTTTTAACACCGTAAAAAATATTATTTTTTATTGAATCAGAAAACATAAAACTATCCTGCGGACTTACACCAAAAATTTTCCGCAATGAAACTAGATCCCAATCTTTTACATCTTTACCTTTTACAAAAACTGTGCCGCGCGGCGGATCAAGCAGCCGCGGCAGTATTTTTATCAAAGTGCTTTTTCCTGAACCCGTTCTGCCCAAAATTCCAAGCCATGTTCCATTTGCTATCTCTAGTGTAACATCATTTAAAATATTTTTTTCATCATACGAAAAGTTTAGATTCTGTATTTTTATTATAGGTTCATTTTGGTCAGTAAATACATTCGCTCTTGGCAAAGCAGAAGATTGGCTGCACTCATTCTGTATGGAGGGTTTTGAGTCAAGTACTTCGTTAATACGTGCAAGCGAAACGGCTCCGCGCTGCACAATGTTTACGGTAAAGCCTGCACCCAGCATAGGCCAAACCAACATCTGCACATAGGTAAACAGGGCGACAAGTTCACCCGGACTTAGTTCACCTAACACAACAAGCCTGCCGCCTGCAAGCAAAACCAAAAGAGATGTAAAGCCGGAAAGAAAAGTTATCATAGGCATAAATAGACCGTGCACTTTTACAACAGAAATACTTGCTTGTCTGTAGTCATCATTATTTTCTGCAAAACGTTTTATAAACCAAGATTCTTTTACAAAAGATTTTACAACGCGGATGCCTGCAAATGTTTCCTGCACTGTATCACTCAATGTAGAATATGCCTCCTGCGCCCTTTTAAAACGTTTGCCTACAATGTTACCAAAAATAATTATTAGTATTGTTATAAACGGCAAAGGCAGTACTGCAAAAAGTGCAACATGTGCAGACTGCACAAACATAATAACAAGCAGTGCAAGTGCCATAACAGAGCCGTCTATGCCGGCTACAAACCCCCAGCCGATTGCCATACGTACCGCCGCAATATCATTTGTGGAGCGTGCAATCAGATCACCTATTTTATTTTTTTGATAAAAATCCCAAGACAGTGACAGCAGATGATCAAAAAGTTTTTGACGCAATTCACTTTCTATCCGCCGTGATGATCCATGTATAAACAGCCGCCACAAAAAACGTCCGGTCGATATAACAAGCATTGCAGCAACCATACATAAACTTAATTTTATAACAGCAGGTTTTGCAAATTCGCCGGATGCTATAAGATCAACTGCACGTTTTGTAAATTGCGGAATAAACAACTGTGCGGCATCAACAATAAACAAGCATACAAACCCTGCTATATAGCTGAATTTATATTTAGAAAAATAGCTGCTTAATGATTGAAACTGTACAAGTGATTTTTTTTGCTTATGCATGATCAAATACTGTATTCCAGTTTTCAGCTTTTTTTGATATTTGTTCTGCAGTAGAGCGGTCGCCTAAAACAAGCAAAATTCTTTTTAGTGCGTTCAAAAAATTAATGCCGCTGCGCAGATCTTCTTTTCGTCTTGTAGAAAGTTCAAAACGTTCATGAAACCTATCTGCTACCTTACCTAAAGACCGTTTTACGAAATATATGTGCGAAAGAACAGGTTCGTAATCAGGTGAGTTTGGGTCATTGTTCGCCTGTGCTTTTTTTAGATCCAAAAGATTTTTTGCAACTGCCGCAAACTTTCCTTCAAGATCAACAAAAGTCCAACGCCACTTTGTATTATCGCCATACGCTTGCTCTAACAAATCTAATGTAATGCCGATTTTTTTTACCATATAAAATTTCTTTTCGCAGCTTATATTTGTAAGTTCCGATAAATTACCTTCGTATTCAGAATAAGGTGCATCAACTTTTCCGGTAACAACATTTTCCAAATAAATAATAGCCTTTGATAAATTTAATTTTGCATCGTTTAACGCATCTTCATTTTTGCTGCCTAAAACAGAATTAGTAATACCGTTTATTACAAGATAATTTGATGTAAGGTTAAGCATGTTGTCAGACAAATAAAACAACTTGCAAGCTGCCTCTTGCGGTTTAGCGCGGCAATCACTAAGCATATCTGCTTCTGCACGTTTTAGTGTTGTAACATTGCCTTCGTAAATGCGTATCTTTGCATTATAATGTTGTTGTTTTTCTATATCCACTTTTGTCATTAAGCGCCTCCATATTTTTTTAACAGGTCGTCGGCATGTGCTAAAGCTGTTTCGCCTTTATCACCGGATAACATTCTTGCAATTTCTGCTCTGCGATCTTCTTGTTGTAATTTAACTAGCTGTGTTGTTGTCCGTTTACCATCATTTGTTTTTTCTACCTTTAAATGATTATCGGCTCTGACAGCAATACTTGCAAGATGTGTAATACAAAAAATTTGTTTTTTAACGCTAATCATTTTAAGATATTGTCCAACAGCAAGCGCAACCTCGCCGCCTATACCCGTATCAATTTCATCAAAGATTAAAGTGTCGCCGGAATTGGAAGTATCTTTTTCTTCGTCATCAAGAATCAATGCAGTTTTGATTGCAAGCATTACACGCGAAAGCTCGCCGCCTGAAGCGATACGCCCAAGCTCTCTTGGAGCTTCGCCGACATTTGCACTTATCAAGAATTCAATTTCGTCAGCCCCCCATGGTCCTAGCAATATGCGTTTGCCGCCATCTGAGGGGGTTTCTGTTTTGTCATGCGGGCTTTTTGCTTCCAGTGTTACAGAAAACACAGAAGAGCTCATTCCAAGTTTTGCAAGTGTGCCGCTTATCCGTTCCGATAATTTTGCTGCAGCAGCTTTTCGTTTTGATGTAAGTTGTGCTGCCTTTAATGCAATATCTTTTTCTAAACGTGCAATTTCCGCTTTTAAATTTTCTCTGTCTTGCTCAGATGATTGCAGCGCATCAATCTCTGATTGTGCATTATTTTTGTATGCCAAAATTTCTTCTTCTGTAGATTTTTCTTCTGTCCCGCTAATATTTCCGCAGTACTTCTTTTTTAATTTAAAAAGCATGGCAAGACGTTCTTCCACAGCTTCCAGCCTATCCGGATCAAAACTTAAACTATCGCGGTAAGTTCTAAACTCGCCTGAAATATCTTCTGCCTCGTAAAATAAATTTTCTATACGCTGCTGCAATGCAGAAAGCGAAGTGTCAATTGTTGCCGCATTTTCCATTGCGGTTTTTGCTTTACGCGCAAGATTTAAAACTGAATTATCGCTATCACATAAAACATGTGATGTGTTATCTATATGTGCAGCAAGTTTTTCAAAAGAGACAAGCCGTTTTGATTCAGCGTCTAACTCTTTGCTTTCTCCGATTTTTAGAGCGGCTGCATTAATTTCATCAATAGAAAAATTTAACAGCTCTATACGTTTGTCGCGCTCGCGTTCGTTCGCTATAGAGCTCTCTAACATCTTACGTTTGTCGGCAAGCTGCAAAAACACATTATTGAATGTGTGCGCTTCTGCCTCAAGAGCTGCAAATCTATCCAAATAGCGGCGGTGATTTTCTTTATGCAGAAGTGATTCATGTTCGTGCTGACCATGTATATCGAACAAAAAACCCATAAACTCTGCAAGTGCGCTGCGCGTAACATTTTCGTTTTGTATAAATATCGAGCTGCGTCCGTTGGTTTTTATCGTCCGCCTAACAATGATGCTGCCGGCCGTACCAATCTCATCTTCAGTTTCTATGTCGTGCTCTTTTAACCATTCCAGTGCATCTTTATTTTTAGGGTTCAGTGTGATAACTGCAGACACAGACGCTTCTTCAGACCCTGTGCGGATCATAGCTGAATCAGCCTTTGCACCCAATAAAAAGCTTAAACTACCCACGATAATCGATTTTCCGGCACCTGTTTCGCCGGTCAAAATGGAGAGACCTTTTTCAAAATTTATATTTAAACTTTCGATTAACGCAAAGTTTCTAACAGACAGTTCCTCAAGCATAAGTATCTTACAGTATAGATAAAAAAATTATATTTGATAAGTGATGTGGTAAGTAAAAAAAATCCCCCGCTGATTTGCGGGGGCGGGGGATTCGCGGTGCGTTTTTACGAAACTTTCTTTTCTAAATCTTGGAACATTTTGCGGCGTTTTTCGTCTTGCATTAAAAGATTAAGTTTGAATTGACCGTCGCGGTAACCAAGGTCTATGCAGCGTGCTTTAAATTTTTCAAATGAATCTTCTATAAGCAAATGAGTGATAGGATTTTTTACGCGGTCGCTGGATCGTTTATCGCCGTACTCCGCGTTGAATTTCATAAGTTTTTTATCAATGATGTTTGTTAAAGATTTAGCTTCTTCCACAGATGTATTTTGATTTGCAAACTCGTAGTAGAACCGGTATGTTGATTTATCCAAATCTGCAAAGCCTACAAAGAAACGCAATTCCTTTCCTGTTTCCTGTTCAGTTTCTTTTACTGCATTTATAAATTGGCGTTCTGCAAGTTTTTCACCTGTAAGCGAAACGATACCGTTTACTTTTTGTACAAAACTTATCTTTGGGAACTGATTGTAAAATCCGTTTACTTCCACTAGGTCGCTCATGTTATAGCGGTATAAACCTGAGGATGTTGTTACAAGAATGTTATAGCGCTCTCCAAGTTTTATTTCGTCAAGCTGATATATACGCGGATTGCTGCTTGTTAATTCTGATTCGTGTATGAATTCAAAAAACACTTTGTGACCAAACAAGATTGTTTCTTTTGTATTGCTTTCCAGCACAACGCCGGACTTACATTCCGATGACACATAACTAAACTCATGGAACACACAATTTTTTGGAAACGAATCTTTTATTTTTTGATAGTACACATTTGTATTTCCGCACAACCAGCAATTTACAATTTGCAAATTAGGCCAATAATGTTTAGGCAGTACATTTCCGTATTTTGTTTTAAGGTCGCGTAATTCTTGTGCGCGCACAGGATTAGGCTTTATCATTTTTAACATTTCAACACGTATGTTTTCCGGAATATCAACTTTATTGCTTATCGTTCCGCGCTCGATGTCTTCAACATACTCATCATAAAATTCGTTGGCGTTAGATTGCATCTCGATAAGTGTGCTGGGGTTAGCTGTAACTAAGTTGTGTGTATCGCGCTCAATACCCATACGCATAAGCGCATAGTAACGTGCTTTGTAATCTTTAATTTCAAAGACCTCTGCAGGGGAAGTGTGAACAGGATACATAAATTTTGGAATATCGCGGCGCATAACACCAGAGATAGAACCATAAAGCGTCCCGTCAGGCGCTGCACCCTCTACAGCCTTTCCTACGATAGTTAGAGTCGGACCGTCCCAAACGTGCGGCTTGCTAACTGTCATTGCATGATACCAAATTTGATTCATTTGTTTGTAAGCATCCTGATAGTAACGCTCAGTTACAGGAATCCACTTGGGCTCTGCAGTAGTGCCGCTGGTTGTCGCATACATTTTAGGTTTACCGGTGAAAAGGACATCGGCCTCGCCATGTTTGTGCCTTTCAATATATGGTTTTAGATCTTCGTAATCGTTTATGTGAACATATTTTTCGTAACGTGCATAAAATTCTTCCGTAGTCTTTGCTTCTAAAATTTCTGCAAAGTGATGTTCTAGCCCGTAAACGGTATTTTTTGCCGGTTCTAAAATACCGCGCAATGTTTTTTCCTGCGACCTTTTTGCATTTTTCGATTCTCTGTTTAGCTCGGCAATACCTATAGTTCCTACAAGCCACAGCCCCGCCTTAATTTTCCACCAACCTTTTGTTTTTGGTTCTTTCATAAATTACCATCCTTGAATTTTTATGTTTTCAGAGTTCACCCGCAAAATTTGAGTGATTAAATCTTTATATAATTTTTAACGGTCTTAAAGCATCGTAGCAATCTATACTTTGGTTTGTTTTTGGTATATCTTGGTATATATGAGAAAATCGTTACAAGATCGGCCTGTTTTCTGGTGGCGGACAATCGCTGTACTCAGCTTGCTTGTCTGGCTTATGAGTTTTGTGATCCGCGTTTTTTACTTTGGACTAAACGGACATGAACAGGATTTTTTGATAACCGACGGCTACTATATCATATATGCGGTGGTACTCTTTGCTTTGTTCGTTTTGGTAATTTTTCCGCTGAATTTCCGGATTTATGCCTTTGTATATACATCTTTTGGTTTGTTACGCCTTATAAACGGCGATTCAATTGTAGCCATTTTTATGTACCTGCTGGGGATTTCATTTTCATATAAGATCGACTTTTTTAAGAAACGGATGATGATAAAAATCTCGTTATATGCAGCGGCGTTTATTGCGGCTATTGTTTCGCAAAAGCGTTACGGCGGCGAATTCTTTTTTAATAATCTGTTGCTGTATATTATGCTAATTCTTATTATGGCACTTGCCTTCCTACTTTTCCTGCCGGAAATAAAAAAGATACGCTGCGATTTTAAAACATCAGAGCTGCGCCTTTCTACCGCAGACTTTACTGAGCGCGACGCCGAGATTTTGCAGAGAATTCAACAAGGTGAAAAATACGAAGCCATAGCCGCCGAATATGACATTGCTACAATAACCTTAAAAAAACTGGTACGCAAGTTATTTTATCGTCTTGGAGTTAGCGACCGCACGATTTTCCTGTCTAAGTATTCAGGGCGTAAAATAGTTCTGCAGTAGATGGTGGTAAATTAGCAAAATGGTAAAATAAATGGGGCGATGATTTGTGTTTACTAACCATCGCCCCACTAGAGATACTGTTGAATTTGATATCTTATCTACGGTTCATAAAACAGCTTAGGCAGCATGCTGCCGTCTGTAGTATCTGTCTTCCAGTATTTTCCGCTAGCTGAGCCGTCCCCTGTGCCCCACTCGGTAGAACCTTCCGGAGCGAAGTAATCATCCGCGTCAAATTGTGTATAAGCGCCGGAAAGGTTATAACCTGCTTCGGCGGCAGTGCCTGTTTGCCAATAACATGCAGTAGGGTGGAACGTATTACCTATGCTAAATACAAAATCCTTATCTGTTTTAGTATTTGTAACGCTTCCTGTATTATAACAAGCATATATGTATCCGTTGGTTCCATCACCTAACACGCCGCCTACATTTGAACTGTTGTTGCCGCCTTCGACATTGCCCTTATTGTAGCAGGCAACTATTTTAGTAGTTCCACCGCCGCGTTTAACAAGTTCGCCAATCACGCCGCCTAATCTATTTTTGTCGCTCTTTACAGTACCCGCATTGTAACAGGCTGTTACTTCGTTAATTTCTGACACACAGCCTGCCACGCCGCCTGTACTAGCACCATTGCCTGTAACATTTCCTAAGTTGCGGCAGGCAAATATATCAGCATTCGTATATCCTACAATGCCGCCAACATAACTGTCATTACCTGTAACGTCGGCTGAGTTTGAGCAGTCGAAAATCTTACAATTGCTACTAATGTATCCCGCCACGCCGCCTACATTTCCATTCCCTGTAACCGAACCTGAGGCGATATGCACACCAGTGATAGTTGCTGAGCCTCCGGCATAGCCGAATAGACCTACATTACTTTTTGTGCCGGCGTTTATGAAGAGCCGCTTAATCAGCTTGCCGGCTCCGTCAAAGTTGCCGGTAAAGGCAGTCGTGTTTGTTGTGCCGATAGGTTCCCAGTCAGGAACGCCTAAACCGGCATTACCCATAAAGTCTATGTCGGCTTCTTGCTTGTAACTGCCGCTTAATGCACCGGTTATCAACTGAAACTCTGAATATGTGCCTATTGGGATAATGCTTTCGCTATCCGCGGGGCGTAATTCCAAACCGCCTGAATTATTCAATTTGAGTTTCAATGATACAGCGGAGGCCCCAATTAGCCGTCCTATGTAGATAGGCGGATTAGTCACCGCTCCCGTCTCAGTCTCAATACTGACGATAAGCGACCCCTTGGGCGGATATGAGGTAAGCTGAACAGTGCCGCTATCCGCTACCGTGCCGGATACAGATTTAGTGGTAGTGCTTGTAGATGCCGGCTTTTCCAAGTAGTTTACCTTTATCGCTCCCGTGTAGTCGCTGCCAACCGTAATTACCACAGTCGGTGTTGCAGGGGGCTCATTGGCGCCATCGATGATTTCGATAATTTCTTCTGAATTGCTGCCGCCGCGGCAAGCGGAAAACAGCACAAACGCCGCTATAAGGGCGAGTACTAGTCCTGTGGGCTTAGACTGCCAACGGGGGGGGGGGGTGG
>BTID01000011.1:0-14461 GCA_036245275.1 Termitinemataceae bacterium | reverse complement strand
CAACAGCGTTAACGCGGGTAAAGGCGGTTATATTTACGGCACACTATTCGCCAATAAAAATATAATATTTTATATTTATGTCGGCGGTAAAGGCACAAATTCAGCGTACAATGCCCCCGCTGTAGCAGGAGGCTGGAATGGCGGAGGTGCTTCAGGCGGAACTAATAGCGGCTGGGGGACGGGATCGGGCGGCGGCGGCGCTAGCGATGTTCGGACAAGCGGAACTGACGGCAGCACGGTATGGAACTCTAATTTGGCAACCCGCATCATTGTGGCAGGCGGCGGAGGCGGATCGACATGGTATGGTAATAGTGTCAATATAACCCCTGCAGGCGGGAAAGGCGGTATTGGCAATGCCAATGGAACAAACGGCGGTAATGGTTACGGAACAGGCGGCAGCGGCGGCAATCTTACAGGCGGTAGCGGTTTTTCACTCGGGGCGGGCGGCATAGGAACACTGGCTGCAGAAGGCGGCGCTGGCGGCGGGGGAGGCTACTACGGCGGAAAAGGCGGCGGACCATCTTCCGGCGGAGGCGGCGGCTCCTCGTGGGCAAGTGTAACAACGTTTACATCAATAGGAGGCAGCGGCACCGGCAACACAGGCAACGGCAAAATTGTAATTACCTATATACCGTAATGATCGCCCCATAATGTCCATAAGGTAAATTTCAATTTGCAGTGCAATTCTCCGGCAGAAGATGCACTTTAATGAAACGTCAAAATTATGTTAAAATAAAATATGGAATATTCGGGCGCACGCATATTAATTGAATCTTTAATTGCGGAAGGTGTAGACACAGTATTTGGTTATCCCGGCGGAGCTGTGCTTTTTATTTATGATGAGCTTTATAAGCAGCAGGATAGGATTCGTCATATTTTAGTAAGTCACGAACAGCATGCCGCGCACGCTGCAGATGCCTACGCACGCACTACTGGCAAGGTGGGTGTTTGTATAGCGACATCAGGTCCGGGTGCTACTAATCTTGTTACCGGCATTGCAACTGCTTATATGGATTCAGTTCCGCTTGTGGCAATTACAGGTAATGTAGCGACAAATCTTTTGGGCAAGGACAGCTTTCAAGAAGTTGATATTGCCGGTGTTACTATGCCTGTTGTAAAACATAATTGGATTGTAAAAAATATTGGTGAGCTTGGCGAAATTATACGAGAGGCGTTTATTGTTGCACGTTCTGGACGTCCTGGTCCTGTTTTAATTGATATTCCAAAGGATATTACCAATCAAACCGCTGTGTGGACTGCGAATAGCGAAGAAAATGCTGATGCCACGCTTAGTCAACGTGCAAAGAGGCTTTCTGTTCGTAATTCCCGTGCCACATGGACTGATAGCGATATAAACAAGGCCTGCGCAATGCTTGCAGAGGCTAAAAAACCGGTTATTTATGCAGGAGGCGGTGTTATTATTTCTGATGCTGCATCAAAAGTGCAAAAGTTGGCAGAAAAAATTGACAGTCCTGTAACATCCAGCCTTATGGCGCTGGGGGCATTGCCCTACAACCACCGTTTGTGGACAGGGATGATAGGAATGCATGGCACTGTTGCTTCTAACAAGGCGGTGCAAAACTGTGATTTACTAATTACAATCGGTGCGCGCTTTTCCGATCGCGTTACAAGCCGTCCTGATTCTTTTGCCTCCGGTGCTAAGGTGCTGCAGTTTGATATAGACCCTGCGGAAGTCAATAAAAATATAGCAACTGACTTTTGTGTTGTAGGCGACATAAAAAAAACTCTGCAACATCTACTGGAAAATTTTACAGAAAAATTGCCCAAACCTGCTTGGCAAAAAGAGATTGCCGCATGGAAAGAAGTTATCCCTCAAGAATTGCAAAAGGATAAAACATTGCGCCCGCGTTTTATCATCGAAAAAACAGCAGAAAAACTAGGGGTTGATACTATTGTTGCAACTGACGTGGGACAGCATCAAATTTGGACTGCTCAGTATTATCCTTGGACCAAAGCACGCAGCTTTATTACATCAGGCGGGCTTGGAACAATGGGTTACGGACTTGGCGCTGCAATAGGTGCAAAAATCGCCTGTCCTGACAAACCTGTAGTGCTTTTTACAGGGGATGGCTCATTTAGAATGAACTGCGGTGAATTGGCTACAGCCGCCGCATACAATGTCCCGATTATAATCGTCATTTTGAATAACACAGTGCTTGGTATGGTGCGGCAGTGGCAGAATCTTTTCCATGGAGGCAGATTTTCTGCCACTGTTTTGGATCGTCCGCCGGATTTTGTAAAACTTGCACAAGCATATTCATTACGCGGATACCGTGCCGCAGACGAGGCATCATTTTTGAAAGTGCTTGATAAGGCGGTCGCAGACAATACCGAAGGTATTACCGCCGTTATTGAGGCACTAATCGACAAAGACGAGGTTGTCCTGCCTATGGTTCCAGGCGGCAAACCGATTGACGAGCAGATTCTACAATGAAGCCCCAGCCTATTCCATGTGCGACATAGAACTTGATATGCTGTAACAATAGTCACCTAGCCGTTCTATGCGCCTGACAAGATCAATAAATAATAATTCTGTTTTTACGTTTTCGCCTTCTTCTATGCGTTTGCGTCCTAGTTTGCGCAATGCGTTACGCGATGCATCAATTTCTTCTTCAAGATTTCCGGCAAATGAAGTTTCGTCTAACGTTAATTTTTGTCCCATGTGTTCACGGACAAAAACTAAAAAACTTTGAACAAGCTTCATATACGGATCGAGTGCATCTAACTCTTTTGTTTTAAACATTTGATTTTTTCTAACGCTGCGTTCCAAAAGCATGCCGATGCTAAAACAATCATCGGTTAAATCTTCTAAGTCGGCGACAATGCGCATTAAAAGCGCAACATTATGTTCCGTTTTTTGGTTGATACCTTTGCGTGTACATTCCATCAAGAAAAATGTAAGCTGTTCGCGCATTTGATCAGCATAGTCTTCTTTCTCGCGCAGATCACTTGTTAACTTGCTTACGGTTTCTTCATTTAAAGATTTTAGCGCCATGTGCAGCGAGTTGTACATGTAGTAAACAAGTCCGGCTAAATCCTGTATTTCGTTCTTTGCACGGTATACGCTTAACTCCGGTGTATCACGCATAGAACTTGTCTTGTAATCTAATTTGTACACTTTCTTTGTATCTGTATCGTCAGGCTGCATTTTTATTATCCAGCATACAAAGTATGAAAGCTGTTTTACAAACGGAAAAAATATAACTGTGTTTAGAACATTAAATGCCGTATGGAACATAGCAAGGCGGGTAGTGATCACATCAGATGGGCTTATAAAACTGACAATGGCTAACAGCTGCTTCAAAAATATAGTAGCCAAAACGGCTCCTAAAAAATTAAATAAAATATGTACAAGTGCCGCACGTTTTGCATCTGTCTTTGCACCAAACGAAGCAAGCAAGGCATCAATACAAGTGCCGATGTTTGCACCTAAAATCATAGCGCACGCCGAACGGAAATCAATAATATTGTTAAGCGCCATAGTCAGCATAATAGCTGTTGATGCACTTGATGAATGTAAAAGTACAGTTATTATTAAACCAACAACTTCAAATATAAGAACATAAATTAAACCGCCGCTAGAGAAATTTTTTAAAAACTCAAACGCACCGGCATCAAACGCAGGCATCGACTTTGTTAAAAAATCCAAACCCAAAAATAAAATACCAAAACCAAGTACCGCATTACCTATTTCCTGATACTTCCATTTTAGTATGCGCATTAAAAAACCAATGCCTATAAACGGCATAGACAGTGCAGAAATTTCAAACTGAAAACCTACAAGCGAAACAATCCATGCAGTAACGGTCGTGCCTATATTCGCACCCATTATCACGCCAATAGCCTGTGTCAACGTCATAATTCCAGCACTTACAAATGAAATGACCATAACAGTTGTCGCACTGGAAGACTGAATAATCGCAGTAACAGATAAGCCCGTAAATATAGCCGAAAACGTATTGCCGGTCATAAAACCCAGCACACGCTGCAAACGGTCGCCGGCACCTTGTTGAATGCCGTCGCTCATTACTTTCATGCCAAACAGAAAAAGCCCCAAACTTCCACCGATTGACAAGATGATATTTAGAACGGACATAGGATTATTATACATAAAATTATTGGTTTTTTAAAGAGTACAGTTTCTGATACACATCAAAGTAATCACAGCCTTTGCCTGCCTGTGAATCTTTTGATTTTGCTAAAAGTGATTTGCGGCACAAACCCCACACAGAACCGTTTTCTTCTACCCATTTAAGACGGAATTGTTTTTCATTTGCGGATTCTACAGTTTGTGTTGCGTACACACTTCCCCATAATATCGACATAACCGAAACTTTTTTTGTGCCGCTTGGTATAAAAAAGTTTTGCGCTTTATTTATCGTTAAACCTTGCACTAAATTTTTATTTAGTACTTCTATAAAATTATCGATGCCGATAGCATTTGCTGTATCAATAGAGGCTATCTCATTTTCTGCTTCTATGCCGACAGACAATGGCGCAGCAAAGTCAAGTTTTATAAGAGGATTAAAACCGCCAGTCCACAGGGCAGGAATTCCTGCGCGTGTAAGCGCCATAGAAAAAACCTCGATTAAACTTAAATGAGAAAGAAGCACAGCATTATTTTTTTTTGAAAAAGAAAATAATATTCTGTTGGTGTCCGGATCTTGTTTTTGATCTTTTGACTTTTGTGATTGAGTTTGCGCCGCTTTCGAAATATTTTTTTGTATATGAATGTTTCCGCCGCAGACACCGCAAGGGGTATCACAATTTTCTTTGCACGGCGGTGTAAGTACTTTCTGAATGGAACATTCTAATTCTTTTTTAAAATAATCTTTGCTGACATTAGATTTGATGCAATCCCAAGCTAACGGCATATCGGGATTTTTTTCTGAAATAATTTCGTTAAGCAGATCGCTATGTGAATCAATAACCGATCTCCAAACATCTTTGTTAAAGTATTCGCTCCATGCATCAAGGCGGCAGCCGCGTTCAAAGGCTTCTTCTATTAGATCAGCAACTCTTTCATTCCCGCGCGAGATAACTCCCTCCAGTGTAGAAACAAACGGATCGTGCAAACTTACTTTATGACCTTGCACTTTTAGATTATCTTTAATCCGCCATAACTTTTCTTTTGCGCTAGACTCATCTATCTGTGCTGACCACTGAAAAGGCGTGTGCGGTTTTGGAATAAAAACTCCAACATTGATATTGAATTTTAATTTTGTCTTTGCAGAAAGGCCGCGTATAAAAGTTATGATCAATTCTGCTTCGTCAATTTGTTGCCCATCGTTTGGTAAAATAGTTTCAACAGGAAGCCCTATCATAAAATAAAACTTTGCCTGATGCCAGCCTTGTTTTTTTGCTTCAAATAAAATTTCTGTTATCATACTAAGTGTAACTTCTTTATTTATAGCAAGCTGCCACATGTCTTTTGGAGTTTCTACAGCGAATGTAAGACTGCTTAATCTAACGCGGGAAATTTTTTCTAAAAGCGGCAGGGAAAAAGTAGATACATGCAAAGAAGGCAACTGAAATGAAATGTGGCTCTCTTTGTAGTGTGCCGTTATTTCGTCTAACAGATTTTCGATACCGTCATAATCACCGCTGGAAAGTGAAGAAAGGCTTACCTCGCGATAGCCGCCTTTTTCTACAATGTCATCAATTTCCTTTATGATTCTGGCGGCACTTTTTTGCCGCATAGGTCTGTACCAATAGCCTGCATGACAGAATCTGCAACCATTAGGGCAGCCGCGCATAATTTCAACAACCCCATGATGCTGCGTTACCCGTATGCTGGGAACAGGATGTACACAATTATCATTCTGTGCAGATGCAAATTCTGCGTAAACATTGCGCCGTGCACTCTCTTTGCCTGCATGCCAAACTGACGGATGACTTTTAAGGCAATTTAACACAGAGCCGCTTGTCATACCTCTAAACTTGCTAAGCAGTTTAAAAAATTCATCCTCTGCCTCGCCAATCCAGAAGGCATCGAAAAATTTTGAATACGGCAATGGATTAGAAACACAAGGTCCGCCTGCGATTATTATAGGATAACTGCCGTTAAGTCTGTCCTCTCTTTTAATCGGTATTTGCGCTGCCTGCAAAATAGACAGAACTCCTGTTATGCTTAACTCGTAACCAAGTGTAAACATCAATAAATCTGCATCGCACAATACAAGTCCTGTTTCCAGTGTGTAAAGCGGTAATTGTTTTTTTTGCAGCAATTTTTCAAAAGCCGGATCCGGCGCAAAAACACGCTCGCAGGATATGCCTTCAAGATCATTTATTTTGTTATACAAAATTTTTACAGCTTGATTCGACATTCCTATTTCGTAAAGGTCAGGGAATGCAATAACAGTTTTATAGGCAGCATCTTTTTTTATACGGCTTGCGAATTCTCCGCCTGTGTAGCGGGCAGCTTTATCAATTTGCAGGAGGTCGCTACCTATATCTAAAAGCGGATCTATATAACGCATGCTAATATTGAAACCTTCGCAGATGTACACTTAATGCTAAACCAATTCCCATCATTGCAGAAATTAACGAAGACCCGCCGTAAGACATAAACAACAATGGGATGCCGGTTATAGGCATTATACCCATCGTCATACCTACATTGATAATAAAATGAAATATGTACATTCCTGATAAACCGGCTACGATATACACACCAAAAGAATCTGTCGTTGTCTTCATAATTTTTAATAGCCGCATGGTGATCAACAAGAATAGTGCAAACACTAGAATGCCGCCGACAAATCCCCATTCTTCAGAAAATATCGAAAAAATAAAATCTGTACTTTGCTGCGGCAAAAACCTGTAATGACTTTGCGTTCCTTGTATATAACCTTTGCCTAAAAGTCCGCCTGAACCAATTGCTGTTATCGACTGAATTATATTCCAGCCGGAACCGCGCGGGTCAACATTGGGGTCTAAAAAAACGATCAGTCTTTTCATCTGATAATCTTTTAAAATTTTTTGTGCGGCAAACGAAAGTAATAAAGCAAGTGTTCCGATTACTGCGGCATAATCTATCCAATAAAAATATTTTTTCTTAAAACGCGTAAAGCCGTAAAGCGCAATAAAAAATATTGCAAGCAATGCAGTAGCTATAATAATGACAAAACGTTTATCGTTTAACAAATGGAATACAGTTGTAGTTCTATTTAATATATATGTTTGCCATAAGGGCAGCACCATTAAAAGTCCGGTTATACCTATTGTTAGTATTAAAAAAATTACATAACGAAGCGAGATGCCTGCGACAAAAGTCATAACCAATAATATCGGAATAAACACCAGAGATGTACCAAAGTCAGGCTGTATCAAAACCAAAAACATTGGTATAAAAACAATTATGCTAGAAACAAGAAAGCGCATCGTATTATTTGCGCTGCGCCGTGTACTCTCCAGATATTGCGCAAGTAAAATTATTGTTGTTATTTTTGCAAATTCCGAAGGCTGTATACCAAATGCGCCAATGCCTATCCAAGCGCGCGCGCCGTTTACAACACGGCCAAGAAAGCAGGTATACAGCAACAGTATAATTGACGCTGCATATAAATAAATCGAAATATGATACACACGTCTGTAATTTAAAAATGCAATTACTATAGCAATAGTTGTTCCGGTTGTAAGCCAGACAATTTGTTTTATGTATTCATCGGAGACAAGAATACCGGCTGATGTTATGCCGGAGGAATATATAAATAGTATTCCAAAAACACCAAGCACCACCGCAGATATTAAAAGCGCAAAATCAATTCCTAACAAACTTCTTAATTTCATTGCAGCCTATTCCGTTCTATCTTCAGGCGGAATCAAATATTGCAAGTGCAAAGCGGCAACAGCTTCTTCAAATGTTTGATCTGCAAATATGCCTTGAAAAATAATTGCAGATGCATAAGGCGACCACCACTCCCAGCGATTCACTGCTTCTACAATAACAGAAACTACAATTTGCTCATCGCTATTATCAGTTTTGTATGGTGCATAAGCTGCAAACCAAGAATGCCATCTGCCCTGCAAACCTACTTCGCTAGTGCCGGTTTTACCTGCAATCTCTACAGATTTTATATTAAGCGGAAACACTGCAGTACCTTCTGATATAACGGCACGCATATTATCGCGTACAGTTTGAAAAATTTCTTTTGATATATCGCTTTTATGCAGTACTTCTTTTTGAATAATTTTTTCGATCTCGCCGGTTTTTGGATTGCGTATTTCTTTTAGAATGTGCGGTTTGTATATAACACCATCATTTACAACCATAGAAACCATGTCTGCAAGCTGTATAGGTGTTGCCAATGTAAAGCCCTGACCAATTGACATATTCATAGTGTCGCCGCCTTGCCAGCGTTCGTGGAAGCGCCTGTCCTTCCATTGCGGTGTCGGAATAAAACCTGAAATTTCACCGGGAAGATCGATGCCGCTTATTTCGCCGAAACCAAAATCTTTTGCATAAGAGACAATACGTTCAATGCCTAAATGATCCCGGCCTACAACCCAAAAATAAATATCGCATGATTGAGCAAGACCGCGTCTTAAACTAAGCCTGCCATGTCCTGGTTTTAAAATATGACACCTCCACATTCGATCGCCGTAATGAATCTCGCCGGGGCACTCTACAGTTTTATCAGATGGGAATGCATTTTCTGCAAGAATACCTGTTGTGAGTACAACTTTAAAAGTAGAACCCGGCGGATAGCTTGATTGTATTGCACGGTTAATCAACGGTTTGTTTGTATCTGTAATTAATTTTTGATACTCTATTGTAACATCATTTCTGTTAAATACATCAGGGTCGTACCAAGGATACGAAACCATAGCAAGTATTTCGCCGTTTGCAGGACGCATAACAACAACAGCGCCTATACGGGCACCCAATGCTTTTGTTGCCAAGGTTTGTATTTTTTTATCAACAGAAAGAATGATGTTTTTTCCTGTCTCAGAGGGTATGCGTATTATCTCGCGCTCAACATCAAGTCTGCCGCGCACATCTACAATACGTGTTTCAGAACCTTCTTTACCGCGTAAAAGATCATCGTATTGTTTTTCTATGCCGTCTTTGCCTACAACATCACCAGGGTGATAACCGCTGTTATACAAAGTTGTAAGTTCATCCCGCGTAATATTTCCTACATAACCTATAACGTGCGAGAGGCTTCCTGTTTCGTTATAATTGCGCACAGGTTTTGACTGCCATGTAATTCCGGGAAGTGTATCAATACGTTCTGCAAGAACTGCAATAGTTGTATATGGAATGTTAGACGCAATTTCTTGCGGCTGGTATAAAGAGGCATAATTTTCCGGTAATTTTTTTATAAGAGCAGAGCGCGGAATATTTAATATTTCCGATACTTTGGTTATAACATTATCAAGTTGATCCCTCTTTATTTCTGCAGGTGCAATGCGGACAGCAAACGAATCTGTGTTATATACAATTGGTGTTGTATATGTTCTGTCATAGATTTCGCCGCGCTGTGCTGGAATTACAGATGTCCGTCTGGAAATATCCTCAGCTTTTGATCGGTAAAGATCGCCATTCAAAATCTGCATAGAAAAAAGTTTGGCGGTATATAAAACAAAAACTACAATAAAAACTATTTGCAGAATTAGTATTCTGCCTTCCGGTTTTTCGCTGTGATCATTAAAGTTGTTGCTTGAAAAATCCTTAAACGGCATTTGCTATGCTTCCCCATGCTGTGTTTTCTTTAACAGACTGTCAAACATTTTTAAAAATGCAAACAAAAACGGCGCCGTAACAGTATTAAAAAGCAGCTCCACCCAAAGCACTGGGCTTGATAGAGAATAGGCAGGCACTGCTCCTGCAAACAAAAAATGCAGTGCAAAAAATAAAGCTGCTTTTAATAAACTTGCAGCGGCGCAAAGTATCATCGGTAAAAAAATTAAATCAAGAAAAAATCTGCCTTTTATAACACCGTTTGCAGCTCCTATTATCGTCCGTATAAAAATGTTTAAGCCCAAAGGAGCTGCAGAAAGAAAATCTAATAGTATGCCTGAAAAAAAACCGGTAAGCTGACCTGTCATACTGCCGTTTATATATGCGGTGTACACAAGGATGCTGAGTGTTAGATCAGGTATCGCATAAAAATAAATGCCCAGCGGCCGCAACAAAGTTGACTGTAATATACCTGCAACAAGTATAAAGATTGATGCCCATATAATATTTTTTGTCAATTGATTTCACCTTCGCTATCTAAATCTCTATCTAAAGTTCCATTTAAAGCCCCATCTAAAGCTCCATCAAAATTTTTGGGGTCTTGGTTTTTTGCACTGTCATGCGTTTTATTGCTTACAACAAAAACATATTCCAGTTTAGAAAAATCAATAGCACCTTCAACTTTAATTTGCAGTGATGTTTCGTCTTCTTGAAAAACTATAGAGCTTATTCTGCCTACGGCAATGCCTTGCGGATACAAACCGCCTACACCGCTTGTAACAATTAAATCACCTTCGTTTACTTCGTCAACAGCACGTTTTGTAATCGAGTTCATTAAAAGCGGAAGATGAGGACTGCCCTGTCCTTCTACAATTCCTTCGTAACGCGATTGCGCCAGCCTAGACGATACAAACGAATGGTTATCAAACAATGGTAATACCAAACTTTCCAGCTGCGCAGTTTGTACAACTTTACCTACAAGTGCCTGCTTGCCGTTTTGAAAAGCAATTACCGGCATATCATCTTGTATGCCGTGTACCTTGCCCTTATTGATTACAAATGCGTTAAACAGATTGTCCGGATCTCGTCCTGAAATTTCTGCGCTTATGTGTTCCCATTCTATCGTTTGCGAAAAACCCAACTGTTCGCGCAAGCGGTTGTTTTCGCGGCTTATATCTGCGCTTGATCGTTCAAGTTGTTCATAACGTGCAAGACGCTCCTGTAATTCGGCATAATCACTGCGTAGTGTTCCCAGCTCATGGATAGATAAAACTGCCCTGCTAAAAAATGTTGATACTGAATGTATACCGCCGCGTAAACCGGTAAACGCTGACAAGCCGGTATCTTTTATGTTGACGATAAAACTGCGTGTAGAAAAAAGCAGAAGGGAAAATGAAACGATTACCAAACCGGCAAAAACATAAGCATCGGTATTAAATAATTTTTTTTGATTTCCGTTCTTCATTGCAAACAGAATTACCCGTTCAAGTTGTCGTAGATGCTGTGAGTATTATCAAAGCCGCGGACATTTTCAAAGTACATTCCGGCTCCCAGTGCGACACATTCAAGGGGACGTTCCGCCAAAATTACAGGCACGTTTGTCTCTTTGGAAATTAATTTAGGCAAGCCCTTTAAAAGAGAGCCTCCGCCTGTCATTACTATGCCCTGTTCAACAATATCGGCAGCAAGTTCCGGCGGAGTCTGGCTTAGAGTCTTTTTGATCTCGTCAATAATTTGATTAACCGGATCCTGCAATGCCTCGCGCACCTCAACAGAGTCAATTTCAAGGCGGTTTGGAAGACCTGTTATAGCATCTGTGCCTTTAATTTCTACTTTTTCGATTGTCTTATCAGGTGATGCGTTGCCGATTTCAATTTTTAGTTTTTCTGCAGTGTGTTCCCCTATAATGAGGTTGTGTACCCTGCGGACATGCCTAACGATAGCTTCGTCAAATTCATCGCCTCCAAGACGGATAGCGTTGCTTACAACCATACCGCCAAGCGAGATAACAGAAATTTCCGTTGTGCCGCCGCCAATATCGCATACCATGTGTCCGGCAGGTTCAAAAATCGGTATGTTAGCGCCAATCGCCGCCGCACGGCTTTCTTCGATAACCATAACATCGCGTGCGCCGCCCTTGTAGGCACATTCTTCAACAGCGCGGCGTTCAACTTCTGTAATGCACGATGGAATCCCGATAATCATACGCGGTTTTATAAAACGGTAACGCGGCAGCGCCTTTGAAATAAAGTATCTGATCATCTTTTCAGTTGATTCAAGGTCTGCAATAACGCCGTCACGCATTGGACGTATCGCAATGATGTTTTCCGGTGTCTTCCACAACATACGCTTTGCATCGTGCCCGACAGCCATAACCCGTTTGGTACCGCGTTCAACAGCCACAACAGACGGCTCGTCAACAACAATGCCCTTTCCTCGTATGTATATAAGCGTATTACAAGTGCCTAAATCAATACCAATATCCGAAGTCTTTATACCAAACATCATTCCTCCAATTTTACTCACATTCAACCATGCAATAGCCCAGATTAGCCTTTGCTCCGCGTCTGTTTGCGCCAATTTTACTTCATATTTAACCGTGCAATAGCCGGCGTGTATGCCGGATCAATGTACCAAGCCTTACGCCATTCGGCGCGTGCCCGCGTGTTTTCTTCGCGTGCAGCATAAAGTTCGCCAAGTTGAAAGTGAGCGTCCGCGCGCTCCCCGCCCTCTTTTAGAACCGCCAAAAACTGCTTTTCTGCTTCCGCATAGTTCCCTTTTTTTAGCAAAATATTTCCGTAAAGCAATTTTGCTACGGCAATAGTGTTAAAATCTTTTGAAACATCCAAACAACGAGCCAAGTATGCACCCGCCGTGTCAAGTTCGTCTAATTCAATGTAGGACTTTGCAATAGCCAACAAAAGAGCATCATTTGCCGCACCCATTTTGCCGCCGTCCTCGCCATCTTCCGGGACAAGCGCCTCAGAAAATGCAATTACACTATTCCTATAATCTTTAACATCGGCATAAGCGAGCCCTAAATGTTCAGGAATATCACTTGCTTTGAAATATTCCTGTTTAGCGGCCTCTAAATATTGAATAGCCAAGTCTGAAAAGTCGCTCCCCTTACTAAAGTATGCCTTGCCAAGTACATAATAAATACGCCCGATTTGTTTTTTATCCTTGCTTAACAAGGCATTGCGCAATGCCCAAATGCATTGATCAAGGTATATTAGCATATTCTCTTGATTTATCTGTGCAACAGCAAGTTGATATGCGGAAAAACCATGCAGCGATAACAAGAAGTAGTCCATAGGCTTTTTTTCCAGATCTTTTGCGCTTTGGTCAAAAACTGAACGGTAATCCTCACTTTGCCACAGACGGATAAGGTCCTTTTGATCCCTTGCCGATCTGCTTCTTTGAATCGAAAATAACGCTACAATGCTTACCAAAATAAATGCCAGCAAAATCAATAAAACAAAGGTTCGAAGAGTCTGTTTACGCCGTATTACCGAGCCGTAATTTGACTTTGAAGAGATAAGCATACAACATTATTAGACACTTTTAACGGCAAATAGTCAATTACGGTACAACGGCGGCTCTATTAATACGCCTTTACATATCCTGGATCAATTTCAATTGTTTCACCTTTTTGTCTTAATATGCCTATACCAAGCTCTTTAGCTTTTTCTATAACGTCATCATAAAAAGACATGCTTCCTATTCCAAGGTAAATTTTGTGGTCTTTGTAATATGGAAAAAGAGTGCGGAAATTTGAAACCTTTTGTGATACCATTTTTTCCAAATAACTTATATTCAACTTGAACTTAACTTCGACAATAGCTACAGATGAACAATTATACATAACAATATCAAATTGATCTTTCAGGCTGCCGTATTTTGCTTTCATGTCCCGCTCAATGTCATCGAATTTTTGACCTGCAAAAATTTTTTTATCTTCTAGCGCATTTGCAAAATATTCTTCTGCAAAATCTCCTACATTATGACTAAGTCCTCCGAACTGTTCTGCTATGCCTTGAAGTTTCTTATCACTTTTCTCTATCTGGGCATCAGTTTTTTTGAACATATCCCGAAGTTCCTTAAATTCTTTCTCGGACTGGGCTTGTCTTATAGCAAATTCTTCATCACTTTTTTTGAACATATCCCAAACTTCCTTAAATTCTTTCTCAGACTGGGCTTGTCTTATAGCAAATTCTTCATCACTTTTTTTGAACATATCCCAAAGTTCCTTAAATTCTTTCTCAGACTGGGCTTGTCTTATAGCAAATTCTTCATCACTTTTTTTGAACATATCCCAAACTTCCTTGAAGCCTTTTGCATTTTCTTCTTCAATTTTAAGCGTCTGTAATCTAAGCTTTTCAAAACCTTCTTTTGATTCTTTTGACATTTCTTTAATGAAAACAGCATTTTCCGAAAAAAGAGCAAGCACTTCTTCGTATGTTACTTTTTTAGGCATAATAAACCTCCTTGATGTTGAAAGTCTACAATAAAACTTGAATACCGTAAAGTAAAAAAACAAAAACCCCGTCAAAATTCACAGGTTCGTGAAAATATCACGAATTTCAAAAAAAAATTCAAAAAAAGTAAAGCGCTATGCACGAACGATCCATTATTATTATAACCATTAAAATCAGGCTTATATGTCTGTGTGGTAAAAATCTTTTTGGAGGTCTTTATGAAAATCAAAGTCATTTTGGCTGGTTTGTTAAGTATGTTTTGCATTGCTTGTACAGC
>BTID01000010.1:0-15736 GCA_036245275.1 Termitinemataceae bacterium | reverse complement strand
GAAAACAAAATTGCGGCAAAACCTAAAATAACAAAGTTGGCTGCCAAAATTAAATTCCATGCATCCCTACCTTTTTTTTCTGCATAATAAATTGCAATAAAATCTGTGCCGCCGGATGTTGCATCCACAAAAAGGCAAAGACTAGAAGAGAATGCACTTAAAAGCCCTCCGAAAACAGCATTCAACAGATCATCATGTATCTGCAAAAAACCTGTAAACATAGGAGGCATTATATCTGTAAGAATCCCATTCAACACTATATTAAGACACGAAAAAAGCGTAAACCATTTTCCAATAAATTTAAAACAAACAATGGCA
Source organism: Termitinemataceae bacterium (assembly GCA_036245275.1). Classification (GTDB taxonomy): domain Bacteria; phylum Spirochaetota; class Spirochaetia; order Treponematales; family Breznakiellaceae; genus BTID01. Next base: position 15,418 of record BTID01000010.1, on the reverse strand, counting down.
GGGATCGCATTAAGCACAATATAAACAGGTCCATAGGGTATATGCATTCCAAAAAACCGCGATCCTATTTCTTGTGCTAATAACGTTACGCCGGTGAATCCGCCGGGGATTAAGCCGCCGGCGTGAACAAATGTGTTGATGTTAAACGCAAGAAGAGCTGCACTAATGCCAACAAACAGAATTCGTTTTATGGGATTTACAGGCGTTTGTATCGGCTTTTTTTTTGAAAGTTCATGTATTAAATTGTTAGCCATACATCATTATATCAAATATGCAATATCTAAGAAGGGGGTATGCGCAGCCCTGCGTATTAAGGCCCTGCGTATTAAGGCCCTGCGTTATTCACATCCTGCGTATTAAGGTTGACTTACGCCATATATTAGTCTAACATGGAATAAGAGGGGCGGGGTATTAAACCCTACGGCACGAATAAGCAGGATTATTATGAAGAAAGTTTTTCCTACAAAAAATTACAAAGAAGGTGATGTTATAATCACGGAAGATGTAACGATTCCTGATTGTTTCTATATAATAAATGCGGGAAAAGTTCGGATAACGAGCAATAGCGGTATGCCTCTGCTGCATGATAAGGCAGTGCTTACTGCAGGTGAATTCTTCGGCATATCATCCTGCCTTAATTCGGAAAAAAGCACCACAACTGCCATTGCGGAATGTGAGGCAACACTATTGTGTGTGCCAAAATCAGATTTTCCTGAATTTATTGCCGAAAATTTAGGGCTAATGAATAAAATATTGGCTTATCTTTCTGCAAGACTGCGTCTTTTAAACGATTATCTTACAAGCAGTTCTACACAAGCAACTAAAGAAGAGCCTTTTGATATGCTTTACACAAATGCTGAATATTATTTTGGTAAAAGCCTAAATACCCAAGCATTTTGCTCTTATAAAAAATATTTAAAGTTTGCACCTAACGGGAAATATTCTGAACAAGCAAAAGAAAAGCTAAAAAAACTTGAAGAATTTGGAAAAGATATACGGTTTGATTACAGCGAAAAAGAGCTAAAACGTATTTATCCTGCGAATTCACTGATTTTTTCGGAAAAAGAACCGGGGACAGAGATGTTTGTTGTCCAACGCGGTAAAATCAATATTACAAAAATTGTTGACGGTAATGAAATAGTGCTGGCTGTTTTAAAGCATGGTGATATTTTAGGGGAGATGGGTTTAATCGATCAAAAACCGCGTTCTGCGAATGCAGTTGCTTCCGAAGAATGTGAGATTATGGCAATAGCCCGTGCAATTTATTTACCGCTTTTAAAAGACGGAAACGTAATTATTGAACGTATATGTAATACACTTGCGCAGCGCATTTGCAGTATGCACATCAAAATAAAAACAGAAAAATAGTTGTGTTTGCTTGCGTTGGTATGGGGGATTTTGTTAATTGTCGGAAAGGATATTTTCACTTCTTGCATTTAGAAAAGGTGCTCGTATTGTCAATTACGGATCAAACAGCACAGACTGTTTTTATGTAATACACTCAGGCAATGTTCGGCTAAGCTGTGATATAGAAATCGTTGGCGGTAGAAACACAGTTATACTCGGTCCAGGTAATTTCTTTTCGGTCGAGTCCGGTCTTACAGGCAGAACGAATCTTGAATCTGCTGTTGCAGAAAGCGATGCTGCCATAATCAGCGTTAGAAGAAATAAGTTTGTTGATTTTATACGTGAGTATCAAAAAAATGCACTAAAAATTATTCAATATCTTTCCGCTCGCATGCGTTTTTTGGATAACCTTTTAACCGGCAGGAAAAATTCTGTTGTGCAAAAGTCTCCGGGTCATCTTTATGATATTGCCGAATATTATAATTTACAAAAGCAGTACAAAGCTGCCTATTATGTGTATAATCGTTTTTTGGAACAAATACCGGACGGGGAAAAAGCTGAGCATGCAAAGCAAATGATAAAAAAACTTGAAAAGTATGCGGAAGGTGTGCGCTTCAAATTTAGCAAAAAAAATATTTACCGTTTTTATCCTAAGGGGGCTATGTTGTTTGCCGAAGGTGAATGTGGTAATGAATTGTTTGTTATACGCGAAGGCGTTGTCCGCATAACAAAGATTACTGATTCGCAGGAAAAAGAAATATCGATTTTACAAACCGGCGATATTATGGGTGAAATGTCCCTTATAGAGGGCTTGCCTAGGTCTACAAGCGCAATTGCCATAGAAGACTGCGATGTGCTTGCTGTTGAGCAGGATGATTTTCCGCAGTTGATAAAAAGTGATCCGGCTGTTGCCATGCGGATAGGAACTGCGCTTTCTGATCGTATATGGATTACACACAGTAAAATAATCAATTCAGGTTTAACAAAAACGCCTCTTTTGGAAACTGAGACATGAAAAACATATTCGCGATCATTCACGTAATTCGCGTATGGTTTTTTTTAGCTTTTGTTTTGTGTGCCCAAGTTTTATTTGCACAAGATACACAAGCCGGCAACTCACCTACACCGCCGTCCTCTGCTGCACCAACTGCCCAAGCACAGCTGCCTCGTACATTCCGCGGCATATCATTGGGAACCGGTCTTGATGAATTAAAATCTAAACTTGCTTCCGATAATGAATTTGTATTCCGCGGTGATCCTGATGTTTCGTTCTTGCCTATTTCAGAACAGAACCTTGTTGAAAGTGCAGGATTAGGTTTTATAAAACGTGCATTTTTTCAATTAAAAGATAAAGCCGTTTTCATTATGTCTTTTACACTTAACACTGAAAAAGTTGATCACTATTCTGTGTTTACAAGTCTTGTAGAAAAATATGGCGAACCCTTAGAGTTAAACCCAAAACAAGCTATGTGGGAAAATGAACAAACCAGAATTTTTTTAGAGCGTCCGCTTACCATAAAATATATCGACAAAAATATTTATGACACAATACTTGGCGAATCTGAAGCATCGCAATCAAAGATGACGCAAATGCGGCAAGAATTTTTGAATGATTTTTGATTAGGACTGCACATTCAGAATTTTTAATTCCTTGATAACAAAACCTAATGTTACGAATACTGAAACCAAGTCGGAAACGGGTTGTGCAAAAATGATTCCATGCAGACCCCATAATTTTCCAAAAATAAGCATGCAAGGAATTAGTATGATAACTTGGCGCAACATTGCAAGGAAGATTGATATTTTTGGTCTGCCGGTAACTACAAACATATTCGCCGCTACAATCTGAAAACCGACTAATGGTATGATTGCAAATGATACGCGCATTACCCACGGTGTAAAATTTAAAAGCTCCGGGCTGCCGTTAGGTACAAAAAAACGGACTATTGTGTGCGGAAAAATTTGTGCAAGCAAAAAACCAACAATACAAATACATGTGGCGCCGCTTGCAGCTTTTACAAATGCGCTGCGTACACGGCTAAACTTTTTTGCGCCGTAATTAAATCCAAGTATAGGCTGCGAACCTTGATTTATTCCAAAGACCGGCATAAGAATAAGCATTACAACTGAACCCATTATATTCACCGCAGAAAGCGCTATTTCATCCCCATTCGGTACACCAAGCCCGCTGGCACCATACCAGCCTATACTCTTATTAAGCAGCAACTGAACTGTAGACATAGCAAATTGCAAAAGAGCGTTTGAACATCCAAAAGTCATAATCATCATAATAAGTGCTGGTGATAATTTGAATTTAGATTCGCTGCCGTCAGGCATCCTCTTAAAAAATTTTGTTATGTGCAAACGAATAATTGCTTTTCTACTTGTGCTAAAATAAATCATAAAAATTGCAGATGCAGCTTGAGAAATTATCGTAGCGTAGGCAGCACCTTCCACACCCATGTGCAATCCAAAAATAAAAATCGGATCAAGCATTGTATTAAGTCCGGCACCAATAATCATCCCAATCAGCGAAATGCCGGGGAAGCCCTGCGCTCGGCTTGTATGCGAAAGTCCAAAGCTAATTTGAAAAAACACCTGTCCTAAAACAATTATTCTAAAATAACGCCTGGCATAATCAAGTGCTTTACTATCAGAGCGGGCACCCAAAGTGGAAAGCACAGGTTCCAAAAAAATAGTGCCCAAAACTGTTATCATAATACCGGCAAAAAATAAAAGTAAAAAACAATGGTTAAGTGCACTTTCTGCCTCGGCTTTTTTGCCTTGACCCATGCGCATAGAAATCATATTTGCGGCACCTATGCCGAACAGCATTGCAAACGCCATAGCAAGTATCATTAAAGGCATGACTAGCGATATTCCGCCAAGTGCTATTTCATCAACACCGCGCCCCACAAAAATACGATCTACCACATTGTAAAGGGCGTTTAAAAACATTCCTGCTATGCATGGGATGGAAAAACTAAGTAAAAGTTTTCCTACAGGTTCACTACCTAGCCGTGTTGATTTTGCTGAATTATCAGTGTCAGATGTCATTATTCTATTATACCGTTTTGCGCATGCTTATAGTAGGCTTCTCTTTTCTGCATGTCCTCTGCATAGCAGATTTTTTTTTATCCAGAGAGGGCTTGACGAACTTGTATAAAAACTGATAGATTTTAAAAAGACGTTGCATTTGTGTTGTTAGCATAATGCAGGCGCTTACGGGCGATTAGCTCAGCTGGTTAGAGCACCTCGTTTACACCGAGGGGGTCAAAGGTTCGAATCCTTTATTGCCTAAAAGAGTGGTAATATGAATGTTATGTTACCGAAAACGAAATGAAAGGTATCATAAAATTAAAAAACCCTGTAAAAAATTATTCATGGGGCAGCACGGACTTTATTCCGGCACTGTTGAATCTTTCCTATAACGGGAAAACGCCGTTTGCTGAGTTATGGGTTTCGACTCATAATGGCGGTCTTTCTGTTTGCACAGATGCAGATAATAAAAATCAAACACTAAAAGACGTTATTCAAAGTGATAGTCAATTTTTTTTGGGGAAAGTCGCTAACAAATATGATGTGCTGCCATATTTGTTTAAGATACTTTCTGCGTCAACGCCGCTTTCGATACAGGCGCATCCTGATAAAATTCAAGCCGAAAATGGTTTTAGACGTGAACAAGAGTGCGGCATTGCCCTTGATGCTCCAGAGCGTAACTACAAAGACTGTAATCACAAACCGGAAATAATTTGTGCGCTTACTGATTTTACGGCTATGTGCGGTTTTCGTCAAATTGATGAAATAAAAAAATTATTTTGCGCATTTGATTGTCCTGTTACAAACGCTGTTGCAGTGCTACTGACAGATGATTTTGCTTTGCGGAATTTTTTTACTGCGTTAATGTACTTAGAAAATGAATCACAGTTGATAACTGATTATGTAAAAAAAAATATTTCGCTGATACAAAAAAAATATCCTAAGTATAAAATTGTTTGGGATTTAATTTCTGATTTTTGTGATGAGTATCCGGGTGATGCGGCAGTCATTGCACCTTTATATTTGAATGTTATCTGTTTAAAACCCGGCGAATCGTTTTTTATACCGGCATCTGTTTTACATGCATATTGTATGGGCAGTGGTGTTGAATTGATGGCGGCATCTGACAATGTGCTGCGCGGCGGACTTACTAAAAAATATATCGACAAACAAGAATTGATAAATATTTTAATGTTTAAGCCGTTTTGTCCTGTAATACAAAATTGTTCAGGCGAATCTTTTTTTACCTACGATACACAGTTCGATACACCTATCGACACACAGATCGATACACATTTCGATGATTTTAAATTAAGCCGCTTAAAAAATTATTCAGGAAATTTTCCGGTGTATGGTCCTGTTGTGATTTTTATAACAAACGGAACGCTTATTATTAACAGCATCACCGGAACTGACAATAATAAAATTGAATCATTGACTCTTACAAAAGGTATGAGTGTTTTTACTGCAAGCGGTGCAGACAGAAAAAATATTTTTTTAGAAGGCAATAATTACACGGCATATACGGCGGCAGTGGGTTATATAGAGTAGATCAAAATGAAGATTTTAGTTGATGCCGATTCTTGTCCGGCGCTTGTCCGCGATACTGTGTGCAGGGCTGCAAAACGATGCAATATAAAAGCGCACTTTGCGGCTAACAGGAATATTCCTAACATCGATCCTATGTGTTCTGTAATGGAATTATGCCCGCAAGGTGACGGTCAAGCAGATGACAGGATTGTATTGCTTGCGGAAAAAAATGATATTGCTATAACACGCGATGTTCCGCTTGCAGCACGGCTTGTAGAAAAAGGAATTGATGTGCTTGATGATCGCGGCAGAATTTTTACTGCGGATAACATTAGAACAATGCTTTCGCTGCGTAATTTTAATGTAAGCCTTGCAGAGAACGGTATAGATATAGTGCGCACCGCTAACTATACAAAAAAAGATTTAAAATTATTTGCCGATTCTTTTGACAAAATGATTACAAAAAATATTTTGCAGACGGAAAATTCGTTACAAAAGGAGAACCAGTGAACACTGTAAAAGTCGGCGGATTTGCTGATATAAATGAAGTTTTTATAGGAAGTGATCACCCTGTTTCTATACAGACAATGTGGAAGGATAAACTTTTGTTACGCGACACGTCAGAAAAAAAATATGTTGTGGAGCGCATAGAAGGACTTTCAAATTTGGGCTGCTCCATTCTGCGTTTTTCTGTGCCTGATATTGAAAGTGCAGATGTTCTTGGTAAATTATGTACACTCACTACGATGCCGCTTGTTGCGGACATTCATTTTGATTATAAGATTGCTCTGCATATATTAGATTTTCCAATTTCCAAAATAAGAATTAACCCCGGTAATATCGGTTCAAAAGAAAAAATTCACACTGTGCTGCAAAAGGCACTTGATAAAAATGTGCCGGTGCGAATCGGTGTAAACGGCGGCAGCATGCCTGTTGATTTGCGCAAGGCTGTAGATGATGGAATTAAAAATCACACGGAGGCTTTGATCGAGGCGGCAGAACGTGAGCTTGCTATTTTTGATGAACATAATTTTAATCAGGTGATTGTTTCGATTAAGGCATCATCTGTTAAAGAAACTATTGCAGCTAACACCGCATTTGCCGCACGCAACGATGTGCCGCTGCATGTAGGTGTTACCGAAGCAGGTCCGCTCATTGCAGGTGTCGTTCGCAATACTGCCGCCCTGTACAATTTGCTATGCCAAGGTATAGGCAATACAATCAGGATTTCACTTTCCGACACAATGGAAAAAGAAGTAATAGCAGGGCGTGAAATTTTATTGGCTGTTAATGAATGTTGCGGGGGAGTGCGTATTATTTCCTGTCCGCGTTGCGGTAGATGTTCTTTTGACACGCACTTATGGACAGAAAAATGGCAAACTTACCTTTACAGTTTACGAAAAAATATTACAGTTGCCTTTATGGGATGTCCTGTAAATGGTCCAGGGGAAGCGCGTAATGCAGATATAGGTATCACAGGTTCGGATAGTAAAGTTCTTATTTTTTGCAACGGAAAAATAAAGCACCGTTTGGATGCCGCGCTTGCAGAAAAAGTATTTAAAGAAGAATTGGATTCTATATAATTATGTACCCTTATCTGAAAAGCAAGCCTACGATATTTGGTATAGAAATCAAATTACCTAATGCACCGCCTAATGATGATAAAAAGAAAACAAGCAGGGCATGTGTAATTCTGTTTTTGTATAATCCTTTTATACTCGAAATTGAATCTGAAATATTTTCTGCATCTGTAACTTGCGGCTTAACCAATATTGCTTGAACAATTCCGGTAAATATTCCAACACTTAAAAATGGATTCAAAGTTCCTATAGGAGCGCCTATAAACGCAACAGGAATAGTTAAAGGATGCCCTAGTGCAAGAATCGTTCCTGCTGCGGCAAGGGAGCCGTTCCATAACACCCAGTGCAGCAGCATATCAATACTTAATTCAGAACCCGCTCGTAAAAAACCCGCAATAATTAATGCAACAATTATAACGGGAATAATCCAACCGGCAATTTTTCCGCTTATGTTTTTTTTTGGAATAAAAGAAATCTGTGTAACATCCGAATCTTCTTCTTTGGCGGCAATTTTTTTTAAATGATCTCTTAGCCCATGCAAATGTCCTGCACCTACAACAGCGACACTTTTTTTACGTTCCCCGTTATATGAATCCCAAATTTTTGCGGCAAGGTAGCGGTCGCGTTCGTCTATCAGCACTTCTTTTACTTCCGGCAAATAATCTGACAACTCACTCATCATACCATCAAGTTCGCTGCTTTTTTTAAGATCTTCGATTTGCGATTCTTCAAGTTTTTCACTTGTAAATGCACTTGACAAAAGGGCTGCAAGCAATTTGCCTTTGCTGAAAAAACCGCACCTAGCCCATGCACGGCGCAATGTAACTTGAATATCACGATCACAAAATGTAAATGGAATTGAAAGCTCGGTTGCTTTTTCTACTGCACACTTCATTTCTTCGCCGGGCTTTACACCGATCTGCGAACCTAAACGCCGCTGAAAGCTTCCTAAAACTAAGTTTGCAATTAAAAAAAATCCTCTGCCTTCTTTAAAAACTTTTACAATATCAAGTTTTTCCCATGCATCTTTTTTTATTAATGAATTATATCTGCCTTCATCAAGTTCAACACAAAGGACATCCGGTTTTTCATCCTCTATGGCGTTTTGTACTTCGGCAATACTTTCTTTGGATATATGTGCGGTGCCAATTAATATTATTTCTTTATCACCTAAATTTAAATCAATGCGGTTGTCATTCATTTTTTATTATTACCCATTTGAAGTTTTTCCAAAAACTAATTTACGGTCTTGTAAAATTGATTCATTTAAACGCCACTCAAGCATGTCGTTTCTGCCAATATCATTTACTTCAACAAAATATTTATCTGCCATAATATTATTTCCGCGTATCAAATAATAATTTGCAAGATAAAAAAACATCTGAGCTTTTGTGCGCGGATCTTTTTCGTTTTCTATGCGTTTTATTACATCCATATCGCCTGAATAATCAAAAAATAAACGCATAACACTATATTCTACTTTGCTACGATCCATTTGCTTCATGACAAATTCAATAAAAGGTTTTATTTCGTTGTGCTTTTGTCCTGATTGTAAATAATTAATAGCCGTAAGCATTGAATAACTAAATTCTCTAGGTGCATTAGTATATGCTTCTTTAAAGGCAGCAGCCGCTGCAGCATAATCTTTTTTTCTCATTCTTAAAATGCCTAAACTTTCATAAGCAAAATAATAATCAGGACGTAATGCAATAAGATGTTCGTAGTCTTTTTCAGCACCGGCATAATCACCTAAACGATCACGTAAACCTGCACTGTAAACATAAGAAATAAAATTATTAGGATTTATTTTTTCTGCGCGTACAAATTCTTTAACTGCTTCTTCGTTTCTGGAAGTATCTAAATAAACTCTGCCTCTGTCATAATACACCCAGTAGTTGTTAGGCATTAATTTTTCTGCAACTTTCAAATCTGCAAGGGCTTCGTTATATTTGCCATATTCGCGGTAAAACCTGCCTCTTTCGCTGTAAACAATACCATACGCAGGATACAATTCAACAGCCTTTGTAAGAAGTTTTTCTGCATCTTCCGGTTTGCGTAAAAGCCGATATACATTTGCTCTGCCGTTTATTGCGTCAAGATTATTTTCGTTTATGGCTAGGGCTTTATCAAAATAAGATGCCGCCGCTTTAAAAGATTTTTTTCCGATTGCAATAATTCCCAGATCATTTAGCGATGGAATATGATCCGGATTTTCTTTTATGATTGATTCTAATATTAATGTTTGTGCATCTATATTACCAGAGGCATATTCTACATTTGATAACAGGTAACGGGACTCAATATTTTTTTCATCTTCTTTAATTAATTGATCAGCGATTTCTCTTGCACTATCAATCTTTTGCGCTGATATATATACAGAGCCTTTTAAAATTCTTGTTTCCTTTTTGGCGGCATCTTCTTCGTTTAATGTGTTGAACAAAGCAATTGCACTGTCAAAATCATTTTTTTCAAGATACGCGCTTAAACGTTCCATAAAATCATTTTTAATTTTAGGAGCAGGTTTTTGCACTATTGTTTTTTCTATATCCTGCGGAGTTTGTACCGGCTCTTGCACTATTTCTGTTGATTTACAATTAAAAAAACAAACACTAAATGAACTTAACACTGCAGCAAAAAGAAATGCTGTAAAGGGACGCTTTAAAAAATTTATATACATATTTCACTTATCGGAAAAAAAATGAATCTTCTTAATCGGTATCAAAACAATACCCCCTGCCCTGCACTTAGATCGCAGCTTGCCGTTTTTCCAAGTATAGACTCATAAAATATAGGTGCAATACCAGGAGTTAAAATTTTTTCTGTGCGCAGAATTGCAATGTTTTCTTTTGTAAAAACTGTTCCTGCTTTTATATCGCACACAGCATGGATTGATCTGTTTGTCCGCATATAATTTGCTTCTTCTGCCTTAGCTAATTTTTTTACGCCGTTACCCAGCACTTTTAAAACTTTTTCTCTGCCGTATTCATAGCTTAATTCGTCTATAATGTTTTGTTCTGTCTTTGTTGAGGCAATATGCAGATGTCTTGTCATTGTTGAAAAATCTTTTGAATCTAAAGCAATTTTATCGTCAAGACCCGGATCGTTATGCGACAGACAAAAATGTTTTTCGATAACTGTTCCCCCGCATGCAAGCGATAAAACAGGTACCAGCACAGGATCCAAACTGTGATCGCTTATTCCGCATTGCACACCAAAGACATTACTTAAACTGCGCAAACATAATAGATTGTATTGATCTTCCGGTGCAGGATATGCAGTAATGCAGTGCAAGAGTACAATCTTATCTGTATCAAAAAATGTCAATGCAGTTTCTATATCAGACAATTTTGAGACACCGCTTGATAGCAATGCGGGTACATTCCATGTACCCAATTCTTGTAACAACTGCACATAGTTTAATTCAGGTGATGCGGCTTTTACAATTTTTGGCTGCAATGATTTTAATTCGGCTGCACTTTCCAAGCCGAAGGGTGTCGCAAGAAATTCAAGTTTTTTTGATTCGGCAAAATCTTTGATCTGCGCGTAAAATTCAATCGGCTTTTCAAGTTTTTTAAACATATCGTAAAGCCGGACGCTGCCGCCAGGAAGCGGCACCGTGCCTGTATTCGGGTGTAATATTTCGTCGGCTTTTACGATTTGAACTTTAACACAGTCCGCACCACTTTCCTTTGCAGCACAAACCATTTCCTTTGCTTTAGCTATATCACCATTATGCGATGTACCAAGCTCTGCAATGATAAAGGGTAGCGGAGTAATGAATGAACAGTAACCCAAAACTTATTTTTTCTTTGTAGTACTTGTCTTCTTAGCAGCCGGTTTTTTTTCTGTAGCTGGTTTTTTTTCTGCAGCCGGTTTTGCTTCAGTTTTTTTTGCTTCGGGTTTTTTAGCTTCAGGTTTTTTTGCAGATGCTTTTGGTTCTGCCGTCTTAGGCTCCTCCGCCTTAACAGTTTTCTTTGCAGTGCTTGCATCTTTTGATGTTTTTGATGAACCGCTTTTACCTTTAACTGCCTTTAAGAGTTCAGTTAATTTGTATGACGATTTATCTTTTGCAGCGGTTAATTCTTTTACAACACCTGCTGCTTTTTGGAAACCGGAAAATCCTGATACATACACTGCACCTAAGAATATAAATTCTTCGCAAGCTTCTTTGTTAAACCAAGTTTCATTTTCCCATTCGTTTACACATAACAGGCGGCGGAAATCTTCGTCAGTTTTACTTTTTTCGATAATGGATGCGGCAGTTACTTCACCCCAAATAGCCTTAAAACCAACGGCTTTATCCGGTGTAACACGGCGCATTACTGCTTTTGCAATTTCGATAGCACGGTAAGAGGTAGAGCCTTCAATTCCGGCTGCCTCGAAAGATTCGCGCATTTTGCGATCAAAGTGCCAGTATTCAAAAAGTGTAACTGTCTGAGCACCGGTAGAATTTTTACCTGCAATTTGTGAGCATAAATTTATTACAGCCCAGCCGAAAATAAAGGCAGCAAGTTTATCGTCTTTATTAAGTCTTTCATCAACTGCACAAATGAATGGATCGTTACCGGATTTTTCTTTTGCAAATTTTGTATAACCCGCAAGAAACTCATCCCATGAGTTTAACGCATCGGCTGTTGATACAGGTATCAATTTTTTTTCATTTGCAAACGGGTTGTAATCAGATTCAATAATGAACTTGTTGCATGTTTCAATAAACTTTTCAACAGCAGATGCCGTTTCCTTGTTTATAGCCGTACCTTCAGTTATAGATTTTCTGAAAGCTTCAATGTGTTCTGCGCTAAAAATTGCACAGAAAGGTCCAAAGATTTCGTCTAACAACATATCTTCTAATGCCTCCTGGGGCATTTTCATACTTGCCCCGTTTAATTCTGCATGCAGTCTTGCCCATGTTTTATAGGTAGGATCGTGCACTTCAAAAATATTCATATAAACCTGAGCTTCGTAACCTTTAAGCATGGTAAAAAGCCCACGTTCATAAATCTCCTTACTGGAGCGTATAAACCATTTATTGCTGCTCTGTTCATTCAATAGCACAAACGATGCCGGATCGTTGCGCAGCAAAAGTGACTGTGCAAGATTATCTTGCTTACTGCCTCCGGATTTTATAGGTATTACAGCGCAACTTCCATTAATCCAACCGGCAGTTTGTGTATACGAATTGTTGTACAACACCAGAGCCCGAGCCTCGCCAAGCCGATTTGTGTATGCAAACACATTTTCGTTTACATTCCCTTCTGCCGTCCATAAATCGAACATACAAAAGTCGGCACTGCCTGAAAATATCATGCGCCGTTTCATAAGTGGAAAAATTTCACGCTCGTGGCGTTCAATCAAATATGTGTCAGGCAACTCGTCTTTGTAGGCGCGCCTGTATTCCATGCCGTATTTTTCTTCGTAGCCTTCTATTTGTCCATGCCCGAACATCGGCAAGCCGGGCATTGTAACCATCAGTGTGCAAATGCCAAAGTATTTGTCACCTTTGCCGAACTGAGCTACCGCAGTTTCTTCATCGGGATTATTCATAAAGTTTACAAAGCGTTTTAGAATTTCAGGATCAAATTCCAGCGTATTTTTTATCGTGGCGCGGTATTTTTGGTTTTCTTCTTTTTTGAGCATGTTCATGAATGCCGAATTATACACGCGGTGCATACCAAGTGTGCGGACAAAGTAACCTTCCATCATCCAGAAAGCTTCTGCCAATAGAAGTGTTGAGGGCGCTTCGCTTGCACAACGGTCAACAACTTCACGCCAAAATTCATTTGGAATACGGCGGTTGAATTCTTCCGTGCTGATCGCATGCTCGCCGCGGCTGGCAATATCACCGCCATGACCTGGCTCAGGATACCACAGTCGTTGAATATGGCGTTTTGCCAGAGTCATAGCTGCATCAAAACGGACAATCGAAAACTGCTTGCAAACTCCTATTATCGTCTGAATTACAGCCTCGCGGGCTTCGGGATTCAAAAAATCAATCTGAGCGGTGTCGTTCCATGGCATAGAAGTGCCGTCATTTCCGTGATAAATATATCGATGGCGGTTATTGCGTTTATCATAATGATGAAACACCACAGCGCAATCCGTGTTGTCGTAGTAGTGATCTTCTATCTGAACAACAATGTCGCCGTTTTGCGATAAATTGCCGGAATTATACTGATACTGCGGGTATGGCGGATAGTCCAGCTGCAAAAATCGGTCGGGATGTTCCATAATCCAGCGCGAATCGATGCCTGTATGGTTGGGCACCATGTCGCTTCCAAGCCGTATTCCGCGCAAAAAACAGCGATCGCGCAGATTGCAAAGGGCACCCCAGCCGCCAAGTTCGTTTGCAATATCGTAGTCGTGCAAGCTATATGCACTAGCTGCGGCTTCCGGATTGCCCTTCCACTGCTTTATAGTGCGCGAAGCGTTACTCCGCTCCCACAAACCGATAAGCCATAAGCCGGTAAAACCGCGCCTAGATATTTCGTCAAGTTCAGCATCCGGAATAAGGTCTAGGCGGTTGATTTCAAACTTGTATTTTTTACTGAGCTGCCACAACCAAACCAAAGTACTCTTTGCCAAAAGCACTGTGCGGGGCATCCATTCCTGATCTTGAGAAAACTTTTCGTATTCATTTTGAAGGTAGCCATAATCGTAAACAGCAGTTGGACCGGGCGATCCGTTCCATTGCGGCTTGCTTTCTTCGCTAATAACATCAAGACTGGTTAAAAGCCGTGCAAGCAAGCTGCCGATTAACAATCCCCAGTGTTTTTTCATCCACTGCAACTGACCACTCAACGAATTGGGGCATGCCAAGGCGGGGGGCGCGCAATAAATCCCATAAATTCTGCCCATTCGGTCCAAAAACCGGACATTCTGCCAAGTGTGCGCGCAGTTCATCCATTGCTTTTACATAAACTGTCTTTGCTTTTAGCTCAGAATCATCAAAAAGGAACAAAAATGGCGAAAAGGCGGGGTTTAAATTAGCAATTGCAAGTAATAAAAGCTCCTCCAATACCATTTCGCTGTGTGAATAGCCCGCTTCGCTGCCTTTTAGATAATCAGTTACACTCATCTGTCCGGCATAAACAGGTTGCGGCGGAAAAATTGTGCAAAAAGTTTCCAATAAGTAGTTGATTTTGTCGTCGCCAAGATTATTTTTTAGCCGCAGAATGGCATTGGCGAAAACATCACTTTGAACTTGACTGCGGTATAAAGACACCATAAAGTGAAGGATTTCGTCAATTAAACCCATAGCATTAAGGTCGCCTGCTTTTATAGACTTTGCAGGTTCTGCTTTTACTTCAGGTCTTTCGTTAAGTTTGGCGGCAAGCTCGCGCACTTTTTTAAAGTCTGCAAGAATTACATTGCCGGAAATTGTAAAAAAATCGGCATTAATCTTGGTTTTTTGACGGACATCGTTACGGATATGAAACTCGAATGTAGGCAGCATTGACGGATACTTGCAAGCATGCATTGAGGTTACAAATTTTGTCAAACTGATAGTGATTTTTCTTTTTGCCATTGTTACCTACTTCTTCGTTACCTAAAAAATGCCGTCCATTACAAACGCTTGCCTGAAGGGCACCTCTAAACACTCATTCGCCGCAATCTTGCATTGCCTTTTTCCGCATCTTTTCAGGCGCTAATGCTCAACAAAAACCCATTTTGCTTGCGCTTTTCGCCTTCAATCTGCGACAAAATCCAACACAATCTTGCGTGCCACTAGTATTTAGAGCTGCCCTAAAACAAAATCTTCGGAGAGAGAGGGATTCGAACCCTCGGTGTCCTTGCGGACACAACGGTTTTCGAGACCGCCCGATTCAACCACTCTCGCATCTCTCCAATTTGATAATTTAAAATCCCTCTAACCTTAGTCCTTAACAAACATCCTGTTTTCTCATTCACCCTCCGCCTACGCC